>NZ_JALQDQ010000050.1:0-142257 GCF_023631105.1 Caballeronia sp. AZ10_KS36
ATTCCGCAATGGCCGGCTGAGATCGAAGCGCAGTGCAGGATCGATCCTTCTGATCCCTATCAGCGCACGGCTGCGCAGAATCCGGCCAAGTTTCCCAC
The DNA here is from genome assembly GCF_023631105.1 of Caballeronia sp. AZ10_KS36. NCBI lineage: Bacteria > Pseudomonadati > Pseudomonadota > Betaproteobacteria > Burkholderiales > Burkholderiaceae > Caballeronia > Caballeronia sp. AZ10_KS36. Next base: position 99 of record NZ_JALQDQ010000050.1, read on the forward strand.
CGATCCGATCAGCGTCGTTCTCGACCAGATCAGTCATGATTGATGGCCGGTTAGTTAGTGGTCGCAGAAGTTTGAGATTAACTGTGAGAATCTCGCTCAACGAAGCTGCGTTGTTGCACAGGTTCTCATTACTAAGCTCGGAGACGGCAAAGTAATTGCATCGCTGAAGCGATGCGTATTGGGGACGGACGAAGCTAACCGTTGCTCGGACTTCCAGCAAGAAATGAACGCGTTCCCTTTGAATTTGGGTTTTCGAATGAACTACAAAGACATCTCTCAAACGAGCTACCCTGTGAACAGGGTGCTGACAGCAGAAGAGCGACAGAACCAGCTGCGGCAGAGAGAACGAATCGACGTTAGGCCGTTCTACAACGCGTCGACGATCAAATTCAACTCCACCTTCATGGAGTTGGTTGATCGTTGGTTCATCTACCGTGGTTATGTAACATTCGGGAGTCTGTTTTTTGTTTCGCTAACGCTGTTGATGCCCACTGTTGCATTATCAGTTCCTGAATGGCACTTAGTGCCGACTTCAACAGACTTGATAGGCATGGGTATCTGCTACGCTGTTTGCTGTCCGCTGTGGGCTTATTTAATCTGGATGCTCTTGAAAGAGTCATATCGCTGGACGCATTTCCCGATCCGGTTCAACTACCCCAAACGCATGGTCTACGTCTTCTGCCTGGACGGCGTGATTCGTTCAGCCAAGTGGGACGATCTCTTCTTCACGATTAGTCGGTGCAAGAGATCCTTCACGCCCGGGTCAGGGCCGCAAATATGGGACATCCGTGGCCACGCGCTGAAGGCGGATCGACAAACCGTGGAATGGACTTTCGCCTTGCCTTGCGACAGTGAAGATCCGCGACAATTGAAGAACTGCTGGGAGTTCGTACGCCGCTACATGGAGGAAGGTCCGAAGGCCGTCTATGGCGATGTGTTCTGGTGTCATGACATCGCTACTCGCCGCGAAACGTATCGCGAGGGGCTCTTCGCACTGAATTTATACCTCAATGGGTTGCCGCGCCTCGTCAAATACATCTCCGCACCAGTGGTTTGGCTCATCTCGATCGGCCGGCTATTCGCGATGAGGACCAGCAAGATTCCGCAATGGCCGGCTGAGATCGAAGCGCAGTGCAGGATCGATCCTTCTGATCCCTATCAGCGCACGGCTGCGCAGAATCCGGCCAAGTTTCCCACGGATCCCATCAGCGTCGTTCTCGACCAGATCAGTCAATGACCTGTCTCGGCATCGCATTCAAATATCGCCTCCCACGTTACCGCCGTCTGTGACTTATATGAGTCTTCGAATCATCCTTGTCGGGGATACCACCGACCACGCCGGAAAAGTGATCACGGGTTCGTCGACCCACAAGATCGGTGGACGCAGCGTTGCCCGCCTGCACGACCTCGTCGATTGTCCGCAGAAGTACCCGGACGGCCGTCCGCATGGAATCAACAAGATCATCGAAGCGCATCCGACTTTCATGATCGGCGGTCAGCGTGTTGCCTTGCATGGACACCATACCGAATGCGGCTGTACGCTAATCGGGAGCGTTTCCGCGGAGGTGGGCGACTGACGGTCTGAGTCGAGATGTTCAACCCGTTCGTCGCCTGTCGGTGCGTAGCTGACTCAAGGTCGCCTGCGCCCCGCTACAACCTGGCAATACCTGCCTTCAACAAGTGAGAGAGTCAATGGAGCGAGCATTCGAGGCGCACCTGGCCGATACGAAGCCGTCGCTCGCGCACGTCGATCGTCTGCAAACGGAGCCGTGGCGGTATGGTTTCCTTCCGCTGATGCGCAGCGTCGGCGCGCGTTTGTCCGTCGAAGCCATCGGCTTTGCGCAGTTGCCCGCGACTGAGCCGTTCCGCATCGGCCAACGTCCGAGCCTGATTTTCGCGCCGTGCGAAGTGGCGAGCGCCGAACTCAAAAACGGCACGCTGCACATCCGTCTTTTCGGACTCGGCATGCTCGGCCCGAATGGATCGTTGCCGATACACGTCACGGAAATCGCCCGTGAGCGTGAAGAGAGCCGTCGCGATCCGACGCTAAGCAACTTCCTGAACATCTTCCATCACCGCTCGCTCTCTCTGCTGTATCGGGCGTGGGCGTCGGCACAGGCGACGGCGAGCCTCGACCGCGCCACACACGAGCGATTCTCGCTCTATACGGCAAGTGTGTCCGGCCACGCGCTCAGGCGGGACCGAGTACCTTTCCTGCCCGAACACGCGCGGCTGTCGGCCGCTTCGCATCTCGCCTGCGGAGCCCGCAACGTGGACGGCCTGCGCGCTTCACTGGCCGCCTATTTCGGCGTGCCGCTCAAGATCGAGGAGTACCAGCTTCACTGGATGGTCATTCCCGAGCAGAACCGAAGCATCATGGGCGAACAGCGCATGTCTTCGTACCTGAGCGCCGGTGCCATGCTGGGCGAGCAATCGCCAGATTGCCAATACCGCTTTCGCATCGTGGTCGGCCCACTGCAGATCGAGGACTATCAGCGGTTCACGCCACGCGGCTCGGACTTGCTGCGCCTCGTTGAATGGGTGAGGGCGTTCGTCAGCGAAGAGTACGACTGGGAACTCGAGTTGCAGATCGAACCTGATAGCGCGCCGCCTGCAGTACTGGGCGGCCCGCAGCAACTCGGCTGGTCGAGCTGGCTGGGTCAATCGCCAGCCGACGTGCCGATTACCGGCATGCGCTTCGAACCCGAACAATACATGCGTCAGTTGCGGGAAAACGCCGTGCGGCGAGCAAGCGCGCAACAGGAACATTCGGCTGCGTCGTTTACTTCGGGTCGGACTTGTCGACGACCCATCTGACCGACTGTCTCCGCTTCGTTGGGTCGGAGGACACTGAGCATAGCCACTTCGTCTCCACCGTTGTGAATCCCGACGTCGAAACCATGCAGCGCGCCGCCGAAGCTCGCACCGCGCTCATTGGGACAAACTTTAGTGCGGCTGCTGTCGCTTCGGCGGTGGCGCCTTGCAACCCGGTTCAACGTTGCAAGCCCGATCGCACTTTCGGCCACTAGGCCAGCAAATGCATAGCTCTGATCATGCGACGCCCTCCGCGCTCACACCACTGCCCGCTGCCGCTCGCCCCAAAAGAACGAGCGACAGCCCCTCACCTCTTCTCCGGCAACGCATAAGCAATCACATAATCCCCGAGCTTGGTCAAAAACGACCCATGCCCGCCGGCCGCGATCAGCACGTACTGCTTGCCGTTCGCCTCATACGTCATCGGCGTCGCCTGTCCGCCTGCCGGCAGACGCGCGTGCCACAACTCCTCGCCGGTATCGGTGCTGAACGCGCGCAGATAATCGTCCGACGTCGCGCCGATAAAGAACACGTGACCCGCCGTCGTCATCGGGCCGCCGAGCATCGGCATGCCCATCTTGAACGGAAGCGGAATAGGCGATGCATCGCGCGTCGTGCCGATGCGCTTCTTCCAGATCACCTTGTTCGTCTCCAGATCCAGCGCCGACACATAGCCCCAGGCCGGCTGCTTGCAAGGCAGGCGCAGCGGCGAAAGGAACGGATTCAGCGTCACGCCGAACGGCACGCCGTACTGCGGCTGAATGCCCGTCTCCGCGCCGGTGCCCGCCTGCCCGCCCTGCGGCGGCTCCATCGGGTTGTTCGGTCCGCGCGGAATCAGCTTCGAGACGAACGGCAGCGCGATAGGATTCGCAATCGCAATGCGTCGGTCCGTATCGACGGCAAGGCCGCCCCATTCGAACATGCCGAGATTGCCAGGGAACACGAGCGTGCCTTGCTCCGACGGCGGCGTGAACGGCCCCTCATAGCGCAGCCGATGAAAGATCACGCGGCACACGAGCTGGTCGTACATCGTTGCGCCCCACATGTCCGCGCCCGTCAGGTTCTTCTGCGGCCGGTAGGTGAGCTGCGAGAACGGTTGCGTCGGCGACAGGCGGTCGCCCTGTGCCGCGCCCTGCGGCACCGGCTGCTCGGGCGCCGGAACGATCGGCTTGCCCGTGCGGCGGTCGAGCACGAAGATGTTGCCCGTCTTTGCCGGCGCATAGATCGCGGGAACGATGTTGCCATTCGAATCCTTGATATCCGCGATGGTCGGCTGCGCGGGCAAGTCCATGTCCCACAGGTCATGGTGCACCGTCTGATAGAACCACGCGAGCTTGCCGGTCGATGCATGCAGCGCGAGCAGGCCGCTCGCATAGCGTTCCTGTTCCGGCGTGCGATTGCCGCCCCAGATGTCCGGCGTCGAGACGCCCATCGGCAGATACACGATGTCGAGTTGCGCATCGTAAGCGGCGGGCGCCCACGAGTTCGGCGAGTTCATCGTGTAGCTGTGCTGATCGCTCGGAATCGCGTTCGGGTCGCGCGCGCCCGGATCGAACGCCCAGAGCAGCTTGCCTGTGTCCACGTCGAAGCCGCGAATCACGCCCGACGGCTCGCGCGTGCCGTAGTTGTCCGTGACCGATCCGGCCATGACGATGACCTTCGACGTGATGATCGGCGGCGAGGTCGGCTCGTACATGCCCGGCGTCTTCACCGGCTGCAAATGCTGCAAGTCGAGCATGCCGTTGGCGGCGAAGCCCGCGCAACGCTGGCCGGTCGCGGCATCGAGTTCGAAGAGACGCCCGTCGTTCACCGGAAGGATCACGCGGCGCGCGCATGCCGGCAGCGACGACAGGCTGTTCGTCTGACGCGCCTCTGCGACCGCAGGCGTCTCATAGTAGGAGACGCCGCGGCAGGTCACGTGCTGAAAGCTCGGGTCCGGCTTCAGGTCCGGATTGAAGCGCCATTTCTCCTTGCCGGTCGCGCCGTCGAGCGCAATCGCGTTCTGGTGCGGCGTGCAGAAAAAGAGCGTGCCGTCGACGGCAAGCGGCGTCACCTCATCGGTGATTTCGAGCGGATCGTGCGGGCCTTTCATGTCGCCCGTGCGGAACGACCACGCTTCTTGCAGATTGCCGACGTTCTTGTCGTTGATCTGCGAAAGCGGCGAATAACGCGTGCCGTGCTGCGAATTGCCGTACGCGAGCCAGTCGCCCGGACGGCCGCCGGTCGCGGAAGACGCACCCGAGGCCCCCGACGCCTGCGCGCTCACCGTTCCGTTCACCTCCTGCGGATCGTTGAACGCGGCATACACGAGCGCGATGCCGGCCAGAACGAGCGCCGCGCCGAGCGCGAGGCCGCCCCGGCGCACCGGGTTCATATACAGGCGATACGTGAAGGGCAGCAGCAGCCAGATGCCGACGATGACGAGCACGTCCAGACGCGGCGCGAGCGCCCAAAAGTCGAAGCCCGCTTCGGCGACCGCCCATATCAGCGTGCCGAAAAGCAGCACCGCGTACACGATCAGCGCGAGCGTATTGCGCCGCCAGATGAGCCACGCGACCGCCAGCATGAGAATGCCCGCGACGACGTAATACGGCGAGCCTCCGATGGCGACGAGCCATATGCCGACGCCGCCGAGATAAAGACCCGACAACGCGAGAAACAGCACGGTCAGCCATTTGACGACGGGCGACGGCGATCGCGTGTTCGATGGCGATGGCGACGACGGGCCGGCGGGCGACCGCGCTGGCGGCGAATTCGTATTCATTCAACACCTCTGCTTAGGGCACCTTCAGGGACATGCGACGCAAACTGCGCCTGACATCGAACCTTTATCCGATGCCAGGCGCTATACGCGTTACGCGACGCAGTGCAGCAATTTATGCGCCATCGCCGTCCTTCGATCCCGGCGCGAGGATGTTCGGCAGCACCGGATTCTCCGGCTGCGTATAACGCTGTTCGACGGCCTTTCGAATGGCTTCGATGCTCTCCTTCGCCGAAAGGCCCTCGTTGGCTTCGACGGCTTGCGCCTCGTCCGCCAGCGACGTATCGCCGATCACGTCGCGGAACCACGTCGAATAGTCGCCCTGGCGCAGATGGAACATCCAGGTGTCCTCATCGACGCCTTCCGCGAGTTCGAGGAAGAGCACGAGATTGTGCGCGCGCAAGTTCAGCTTGTCGTCGGGGCCGCGAAAGTAGAAGCTGCGCTCCGGGATCAGCATGCCTTCCGCATACTTGCGCACATGACGGCGGCGCTGCGTTTTCGCGGGCTCGACATGCACGACGACCGGCTCGCCCCAGCCGCCGCCGTCCGCCTCGCGACGCCACACGAGCGCCTGGCCGGGCTTGATGTCGTCGGGCAGCGCGACGGGCGCATCGTGACCCGCCGCGCGCGCGAACTCTTCCAGCGAAGTCTGCGCGCCCGGCCCCGCGCCGATGAACATCGTCACGCGATCCAGGAGACGCGGCGAAAGCTGCTCCGGATGCACGGTGACGAAGAGCGCGGGCGCGAGCTGGTCCGGCAACACTTCGTCGGCCGGGTTGATGCTCGCGGGAAAGAAGTGATGCGCTTCGTCGAAGAGCATCCAGTGCGGGCGGCCGGTGAGCGCGCGCGACTTCTGCATGTGCGCGAGCACGCTCGCGCAGTACGCGGGCCGGTCCGCGAACGTGACGCGCATCAGATTCACGAGCACGGACTGGCTCGGCTGATGCAAAAGCCGCGTGACGTCGTCGGCTTTCGGCGCGGTCTCGGCATCGCCGATGGGGAGCGCGTTCTCGAACGTATCGAAGTCGCCCTCGGGATCGAGCGCGCAGAACTGGTAGCCGGCGGCGACGAGCCGCTCCATCAGGCCCGTGATGAGCGTGGACTTGCCTCCGCCCGATTGCCCCGCGATCAGCGCGACGGTCCGTTGCGGCGCGAGCGTTTCAGGCTCGCCTCCTTCTTGCTGCGAAGCGCCGTTGATGCGCTCTCCGAGCAGCACGTTGCGCCGCGTGACGCGCTCGCTCGCGGCGGCGAGATCGTCGGCGAGAATCGCGTCGATCAGTTCGGTCACGCCCGCGCCGCATTCGCTCTTCAGCACGATATCCGCATGCGACTTGAGCGCGGGAATCGCGTTGCTCACCGCCGCCGACATCTCGCACGCATCGAGCAGCGGGTGATCGTTCTGCGCGTCGCCGACGCCCACCGCATTGCGCGGCGACAGCGAGAGCTCATCGAGCGCCGCGAGCAGGCCGCTCGCCTTGCTGACGCCCGGCGCGAGCACCATCACCGCGTCGCCGTTATAGACGACGTGCAGATCCAGCCCGAGATCGCGGATGGCGGCGTGCGCCTGTTCGTCGTAAGGCCGCACGGTGGCGACGAGCGTCTGGCTCACGCCGAGATGGCGCACGCCGGCCTTCTTCATCGCCTCGACGAACACGGGCGGCGGCGGCGGCGCGAGCAGCTTGCGCTCGCGCGTGACGGGCGAATAGATCACGCCGCCGTTTTCCGCGACGATCAGCGTGAAGCGGTCGACGCGGTCGCACAACGTGAGCAGATCGTCGAGCTCGCGGCCCGTGACGAGGATCATGTGACGCCCCGACGCGCGCAGGCGGTCGATGGCGTCCCACGTAGCCTCGGAGACGCGGCCGTTCTCGGCGAGCGTGTTGTCGTAATCGCTGGCAAGCACCATGAATCGCATGCGTGTGTCCTCTGGTTAGGCGTCCTGCTCGACGAGCGACGGCGGCGTGCAACGGGCCGCGCGGGCATCGACGAGACGCTGGAAAACATCGACGTAATCGCGCGCCATGCGCTCCGCCGTGAAGCGCCGCTCGAAGGTTTCACGGCAGCGGCGGCGATCGATTTGCGGCAGACGCGCGAGCGCTTCCACCGCTTCGTCCTCGTTGCGCACGACGAAGCCGTTCACGCCATCCTCGATAATCTCCGGCACCGAGCCGCGCCCGAACGCGATCACGGGCGTGCCGCACGCGAGCGCCTCGATCATCACGAGGCCGAACGGCTCCGGCCAGTCGATCGGAAAGAGCAGCGCGCGCGCTTGCCCGATGATGCGGCTCTTGCCCGCATCGTCCTGCTCGCCGACGTATTCGATCAGCGGCGCTTCGACGAGCGGCTCCACCGCGCTTTCGAAGTACGGGCGGTCGGCTTCATCCACTTTCGCGGCGATCTTGAGCGGCATGCCCGCGCGACGCGCGATGCGAATAGCCGCATCCGGGCCTTTCGCCGGCGCGATCCGTCCGACGAACGCGAGATGGTCGCCCGCGCGTTCATGGAACGGATAGAGCGTGTCCGGCAATCCGTGATACACGGTGCCCGCCCACGCGAGCCACGGCAGCGGCGCGCGCTGCGCGTTCGAGATGGAGACGAGCGGAATATCGGCGAAGCGGCGGTACATGGGTTCGAGCCCGGGCACGTCGAGCCGCCAGTGCAGCGTCGTCACATGCGCGCACTGCATGCGGCGCGCGAACGGAAAGCTCTGGTAATCCGTGTGGAAATGCACGATGTCGAAGTGCTTCGACGCGGCGACCACGTCTTCGAGCATCGCAAAGTGAAAGGCTTGCGGATCGGCGGTGTCCTCGACGAGCCGCACCGCGCAGTCGCTTCCCGCGACGAGCTTCGCGCTCGTGCGCGAGTCGGCGCTCGCGAAAAGCGTCACGTCGTGACCCAATGCCACGAGTTCTTCGCTGAGATAGGACACGATCCGTTCGATGCCGCCGTAACGCCGGGGCGGCACGCTTTCATAAAGCGTCGAGACTTGAGCGATGCGCATGGTGGTTCGTGTGATTGGTTAGGCTTCCAGCGCGTCGGTGTCGGCAGCGGTGATGAAGGCGTCCGCGCTCGCACGGCTTTGAAGCAGATTGTGATAGACCGCGAGATAGTCGCGCGCCATGCGTTCGGACGAGAAGCGCTGCTCGAACGTCTTGCGGCAGCGCGCGCGGTCTATCGCGCCAATCTCGTGAACGGCGCGCACGGCTTGGTCCACATCGTCGACGATGAAGCCGTTCACGCCATGCTCGATGACTTCGGGCACCGCGCCGCGCCTGAACGCGACGACCGGCGTGCCGGAGGCCATCGCCTCGATCATCACGAGGCCGAACGGTTCTTCCCAGTCGATAGGAAAGACGAGCGCACGTGCGTTCGCGAAGAGCGCGCGACGCGTCTCGCCGCCCACTTCGCCGAGATATTCGACAAACGACTCCGACTCCGCGATGAGCGGCCAGATCGTCTCCTTGAAGTACGCGCGCTCGCCCGGATGCACGGCAGCGGCGATCTTCAGCGGCAGCCCCGCGCGACGCGCGATCTCGATGGCGCGGTCGATGCGCTTTTCGGGCATCACGCGGCCGACGAAGAGCAGATAGTCGCCGCCTTCGCGCGAATAGCGCATCTCATCGAGCGCGAGGCCGTGATGCACGGTGGCCCGCCAGTTCGCGTGCGGCGCGCCGCGGCGCTGGCTGTCGGAGATCGAGACGAGCGGCGCATTCGCAAAGGTCTCGAAGAGCGGACCGTGATCCGCGGGAAGAAGACGCCCGTGCATGGTCGTAAGCGATGCGCACGCGAGAAAGCGCTGCATCGGCAGATGAATGGGCTCGGTGTGAAAGTGGATCACATCGAATTGCGATGAACGTTCGATGACAGCTTCGAGCTGGCGCAGATGATGGCTCGTCGTATCCCACACGCGTTCGTCGCGCCAGAGCGCCGTCGGCGCGCTGGCATGCAAGCGGGCGCGCGTTCTCGAATCCGCCGTGGCGAACAGCGTGACTTCATGCCCGAGGGCGACCAGTGCTTCCGTCAGATAAGAAATGATGCGCTCGGTGGCGCCGTATGCGATAGGAGGGACGCTCTCGTAGAGCGGTGCGACCTGTGCGATTTTCATTGTGCGTTCCGCATTGACCGTATGCGCTTGGGTTAGCAATCAACAGGCCGACGCGTGCGCGCCGGGCGAGACAACGGCACGCTGCATGCTGCGTCGGGAGTGCCATGAAAGCGAGGAGGAAGTCATGACCAAGGTAGCCGAAGTAATGACACGCGGCGTTCAGACCATTGCGCCCAACGAGAGTATTCGCCGCGCAGCCGAACTGATGGACGAACTCAACGTCGGCGCGCTTCCGGTGTGCGACGGCACGCGCCTGAAGGGCGTCGTGACCGACCGCGACATCGTGGTGCGCGCGGTCTCGGTGGGCAAGGAGTCGTCGTGCGCGGTGCAGGAGGTGGCGAGCGAACCCGTCGAATGGTGCTTCGAAGACGACGAGATTCACGACGCCATGCGCAGGATGGAGCAGTTGCAGATTCGCCGGATGCCTGTCGTGGACAGCGAGAAGAACCTCGTCGGCATGCTCGCGCTCGGCGATATCGCGATCTATTCCGACGGCGAAGTGTCCTCGACCATTCAGGCTATTTCGACGCCGTCCGTCCCGGACAGATAAGACGGATAAGCCGCGTGCGATCTAAAGCGGATTGCCGTCCTCGGGCGTCTTCAAGCGGTCGCTCTCGCTCTGCGAGCCGGGCGGCGTGCCGGGTTTGGTATCGGGCGTGGCGTCCGGCGCGCGGTCTTCGGTCGGGCCGCGCTTCGGATCGTCGGCAGGGTTCGTCGGAATGTTTTCGTTGTGGCCGGGAATCGGCTGGCTTTCGATATGGCCATCTTCCGATACGGCGTTCTGCGGGTCTTGCGGTTTTTGATTCATCATCGGGCCTCGCGAGGTCGGTTGCTTGGTCTCGGACGGCAGCAAGCGACGTTCCGAGGCCAGCCTCATGCGCGCCGGTTGCGCCCTCGCGAACTGGCGCACCGCCCACCACCTATGTGCGTTCAAGGCCCGTTCACGCGGTCGACCGCGTCAACAGTTGCCCTTCTTTCCTTGCCCCGGCGGGCAGAATCCGTTGCCCAGACCGCCTTGCGGTTTGACCGTGACATAGGGTGCATCGGGTACGTACACCGCGCACCCGCCGAGCATGCCGACAGTCACCAGCAATGACGTGAGAACGACAAATTTCCTCATCAAACACTCCGAAAAATGAAGGGGCGCCTGCCATGCGGGCGGCCCCTTCGATGGTCATCAGAAACTGAAGTTTAGGTTCGTTTGGCTCGTCGTTGCATTGACCGGCGCCGACTGTGTTGCGCCCGACGCGGCATTCGCCTCCACGGTGTACTGACCGGCTGCCGCAGGCACTGCGGCGAAGCTCAAGGGCAGCGATCCCGCATAGGTGCTGACCAGAGGCGCTGCCGCAGGCAGGAACAGCTGATATGCGCCGGTGTCTAGATTCGCATTAACAGACGCGATTTCATAGGGACTGGCGTCGATCGTCTGCAATGCGCGCACGAGCGCGTTCGCGGACGGAGTGGCCGTTCCGCTCACGCTGCTCATCGACGAAGCGGGCAGGGCGATAGGCGCGGCCGGCGTCGAAACCGTCGTGGTCGCGTTCACGACGACCGGCACCGCGCGCACGATGCCCGACGCAACGTTGTTCTGCACGATAACGACATCGTAGTTGCCTTGCGTCGAGCTTTGAATGAGCGGCGCGAGAACGAACTTGCCGGTGCTGTCGGCGACGGTGCCCCGGACGACCTTGCCTCCCTGCTCCGCATACACCGTGGCGCCCGCTTCGGCAGTCGCGACATAGCCGGAGATCTGCCCGCTCACCGTCGTCGGCGTCGCAGTCACGACCGGTTTCAGCGCATAAGAGCCGTTGCCGCGCGCAACGACCGATTTGCAGGCGTTGAAGTCCAGCACGAGATCGACGAGTGTGTTCGGCTGGACTGTGAAAGGCTGAATGATCTTGTAGCCGCTTTGCGTCGCACTCGGCGTCGCGAGTGGCTGTTCTGTGCCGCCCGTGGGCACGATCGAATTGGCCAGCGAGTTGCCCGAATTCTGCGCGAGCACGAGGCGCACTTGTTGATATTGACCAGCCGGCAGCGCGGCCTGACCGAGATCGGCAAGGACGCCATTGGTCAGCGAGAGCAGGTCGATCCTTTGCGGCGAAGACGGGACGATGGTAGTCCAGCCAGCGTCGCTGTCCGTGGCCTGCGCGTTTGCATTCACACGCACCTGCGAGACGGTGACGTACACATGATCGAAGCCGCATGCGGGGGCATCGGTCATCGCCACGTGCAGCGTGCCTGTCGGCGTGCCCGATCCGCCGTCACTGCCGCCTCCGCAAGCAGCGACCATCATCGAGATTGCTGCCGCCAGGCCGAGAGTTCGCCAAGATCCTCGCTTCATCGCTTCACCTTTTTTTGTAGTTGGAAGTGACGGCAGCTTAACGCCAATTCATTAGACGATTGTAACGGCGGGCGGGACCAACTGTAACTTGTTCGTCGATTCGTAAATGCGAAACGGAGGCTCCGATTGCGCTTGCGCAAGTAAGCGGTCGTCATTTGGGGACGGCTGCGACGGGTTCACTGCCAGGAAAAGACAATCAGTACCACTAATAAAATGCCCGGTGATGCGCTGGGCCCGCGTGGCATGGGACTTGCTCACTCAATCCCTTTGCGCGCTTCGCGCTCGATTACAGATCATCGGGGAATCATGCGTCAGAGAACATCAAGCTCTTTGTCATCGGGGAAACTGCTTGCGGGCTCCGTCGCGGCTGCATCGCTCGGCGTGGCCGCGTGGGCCGCGCTGCGCGCCCGCCGCGCCGAACGCGATCATCCTGCCGTCGGACGCTTCATCGACGTGGATGGCGTGCGTCTGCATTACATCGACGAAGGCGAAGGCCCGGTCATCGTGCTCTTGCACGGCAATCTCGTCATGTTGCAAGACTACGTGGCGAGCGGACTCTTCGACCGGCTCGCGCAACGGCATCGCGTGATTGCGTTCGATCGCCCCGGCTTCGGCTTCAGCGAACGTCCGCGCGATCGCGCATGGACGCCGCAAGCGCAGGCGGCGCTCTTTCAACAGGCGCTGAAGCGCATGGGACTGACGCGGGCGGTCGTCGTCGGGCAGTCGCTCGGCTGTCTCGCCGCGCTCTCCATGGCGCTCGATCCGAGCATCGACATTCGCGGCCTCGCGCTGATCAGCGGCTATTTCTATCCGAGCGCGCGCTTCGACGTGCTGCTCACGGCGCCCGCCGCGATACCCGTCATCGGCGATGTCATGCGCTACACGGTTTCGCCCATTGCCGCGCGCCTGATGATGGATCCGAACCTGCGCCTGATGTTCGCGCCGCAGCCGGTGCCGGACGTTTTTCGCGAGATGCAGCCGCGCGAGTTGCTGCTGCGTCCGTCGCAAATGCGCGCGATCGGTGAAGACGCGGGCCACATGGTGCCGGCGGCGCATGACTTGTCGCGGCGATACGGCGAGATCAAAGTGCCGGTGCGGATCTTCGCCGGCGCGGACGACACGATCGTCGATGCAGATTCGCAGTCGGGAAGGCTGCACCAGGATATCGCGCAGAGCACGATCGCGGTGGTGCCGGATCGCGGACACATGCTGCATTACGATGAAGCAGGCCGCATCGCCGATGCGATCGAGGCCATGGCGAGCGAGTGACGCGGATCAACGCGCCTCTTCGCGCAGGCGCGGCTGCCGCAGGTCGGCCCAGTCGAGTTTCTCCCACGCGACATCGAGCGGCTTCTGCGCAAGCCTGTGTCGCAACGATGCAGGCGAGACCGCCATCGCCATCCAGCGCATCACGCGACTCGCGAAGCCATGCGTCTCGATGCGCACTGCGGCGATCACGCAGTCGCCGCCGCGATCTTCGGCCAGCAGCGCGGAGATGCGGCCGACGCGCCGGCCGTCCATCGCGGTGACGCGCAGGCCGACGAGTTCATCGAGATTGACGGTCTGCATCAGCGCGCTCCGGGAATGCGGCCGATAGCGCGCTCGCGCAGCCAGCGTTGCCAGTCGTGCACGGGCGTGTCGTCGGAATCCACGTCGAGTTCGATATCCACGGCGACCTTGCGCACGTCCTTCCACGCGATGCGATACGGCGTGGTCTTGTGGCCCGCGCCGATACGCGTGAGCAACGCGCACATCAGCCGATGCGCCCGCCTGCCGAAGCGCCGCGCCATCACGACCGTGCCCGTTTCGATGAACACGAGCCTCGGCAGTTCGCCGTCGCGCAGTTCGGCGACGAGGCCATCCACGCGTCCCATGCGCACGCCGTTCTTGTCGACGAGCTGCTTGTCGAGAATATCGTGCACGACGTCCATCATGTGCCTCCGAAGTATTCGAGCGGTATCGTGACGATGCCGAGCACGAACGCGAGCGCGGTAATGGCGATCACCGCCACGTTGGAGATCGGTCCGTTGCAATGCTCGCCCATGTAGTGCTCGTCGTTCATCAGGACGATGAACGGCACCACCATCAACGGCAAGTTGACGGCGGTGAGCGCCATGGAGAACACCGTGAGCTTGAGCGGATCGGCGCCGGCGGCAATGGGCAATGCGCCGAGCAAGAGCGCGCAGGTATAGACGAGGCAGAAGCCGGGATTGGCGCGCGGCGGGCAGTCTTGTCCCCAGTTCCAGCCGAACGCCTGCGCGAAGAGATACGCTTCGAGCAGCGCCACTTCCAGCGCCGCGCCGAGCGAGGCAATGCCGAGCGACGCCACGAAGAGCACGAATCCCCACATGCCGAACGCATCGACCAAAAGCAGCGGGAGTTGATGGAAGTCTTCGACATCGAGAATGCCGCGCCCGTTGAGCACTTGCGCCGAGACGAGCAGCACGGCCGCCGAGATCACGCCGCCGAACAGCATGCCCAGTGCGGCGATCGCGCGATTGGGCCAGAGATAGCTGCGGTCCCAGCGGTCTTCTATTGCGCCCGACGAATAGAATAGAAAGAGCGTGGGCGAAAGCGACGCGCCCAGAATGCTCGCGGCCATGAACCAGTACGTCGCGGCGTGTCCGTGCGGACGGCTCGGCACCGCAGCGGCGGCCACCTGGGTCCATTCGGGCCGCAGCCGGATGATCGCGACGACGAAGCACAGCGTGACGAGGCCGAGCAGCGAGATGCCTTTCTCCAGCATGCCGAACGTGCCGCGCCACAAGAAAAGCCACGAGAGCAGCGCGACGGGCAGCGCCCACCATCGATACGAGATGCCCGTTGCGAATTCAAGCGCCACCGAGACGCCGCCTATCTCGGCGCTCAGTACGAGAAAGCTCACGATCACCGTCGAGATGAGCGGCAGCGCGAGCAGCTTGATGCCGAAGCGGTCGCGGATGCCATCGACGATGGTGTGTCCGCTCACCGCCGCGAAGCGTCCCGACATTTCGGTGAGGAACGCGATGCAGACCGTGCCGAGCACGACGGTCCACAGCAGTTGATAGTGAAACGCGGCACCGGCCTGCGCGGTGGTCGACATCTCGCCCATTTCGAGGAAGCCGCCAATGCTCGTCACGATGCCGAGCGATATCTCCAGCAGCTTCTTCATGACGCGTCACCGGGTTGCGCGCGCAGCCACGCGTCGAGGCGGGACGCGGCGTCATGCATGGTCGAGCGTGCTTGGGTGACGCGGGCGCGGTCGCCGGAATCGAGCGCATTGCGCGCCGTATCGAAGGCGGCCTGTACCGCGTGAACTTGCGAGGCGGCATCGGCGGGCGCGTGGGCGCGTTGCAGGTCGCCCGCGATCTTGCCGATCTGTTCGCTGGCCGAATCGACCGAGCGTCTGGCGTACGACGACGGCGCGGTGCCGTCGAGCCACGAGTCCATCGACTGCGACGCCGAGCGCGCGTACGACAGCACGATGCGCGCATCGGAGGCGGCATCGTCGGATGACGAGCACGCAGCGCATGCCAGCGCGATCGCGACGACGAGCGGCGCAAGCGACAGTGAACGGATGGGCTTCATGGCGCCGCAGCGAGCAAGGCGCGTTCCTTCGTCGCCTCCGTTCAGAGCCAGCGCACGAGCACCGGCACGATCACCGGCACGAGAAACGAGGTGAGTATGCCGTTGAGTCCCATGCCGAGCCCGGCGAACGCGCCCATCTGCTGGCTGACCTGAAAGGCGCGCGCCGTGCCGATGCCGTGCGAAGCCACGCCGAGCGCGAAGCCACGCGCTTCCGGTTCCGCGATGCGCAGCGCGTTGAGAATCACGCGCGCGAACACGGCGCCGAAGACGCCCGTCGAGATGACGAGCACCGCCGTCAACGACGGAATGCCGCCGATGGACGTCGCCACCGCCATCGCGATGGGCGTGGTGGCGGACTTCGGTGCGAGCGATGCAATGGTCTGCCGCGATGCGCCGAGCCAAGACGCGATGGCGACCGCCGAAACGATCGCGGTCATCGACCCGGCGAAGAGCGCGACGAAAAGCGGCGCGGCGAGCCGCCTCAGGTTGCCCAGTTGCCGGTAGAGCGGCAGCGCCAGCGCAACGGTCGCGGGCCCCAGCAGGAAGTGCACGAACTGCGCGCCTTCGAAGTAAGTCGGATACGGCGTGCCGCTGATCTGAAGCACCGCGACGATCAGCGCCACCGCGATCAACACCGGATTGGCGAGCGGATTGAAACGGCATCGCGTATAGACGGACTGCGCGATCAGATACGCGAAGAGCGTGATGGTGAGGCCGAGGAGCGGCGAGGCCGCGAGGTAGACCCATATCGCGTTGAGCCGTGGGATCGCGCTCATGACGGTTCGTCTCCCGCTTGCCGGCGCATCAGCGCGCGCATCACGACGGCCGTCACGCCGATGCCGAGCGTCGTGCTCACGATGATCGCCAGCACGACCGCCACGAGATCGCCGCGCACGGCGCTCGCGGACGCCATGATGCCGACGCCTGCCGGAACGAAGAGCAGCGAGAGATGACGCAGCAGTTCGTTCGCGGTCGGCTCGATGGTGTTGGCGGCGCGCGGCCGCGCGATCAGAAACGCGAGCAGCAGCAACATGCCGACGACCGGCCCCGGCACGGGAAGCCGGAACACATACGAGACGCCTTCCCCGAAACACTGGAAGAGCAGCAGCACGGCAAGGGAAAGAAGCATGGCGGGACCTGTCGACGTTCATTGCGCGGTGTGCGATGCCAGCAAAGTGCGCTCCCGCAGGCATCGACGATCGCGCCGCCGAACGCAGTGAATGCTCCTAGAATGAATCAGGCCACTTGCCAGCGCGGCCATCCAGAACGTTCAAACACAAGGAGACACACATGGCGCCCCGCAGACTGCTTCCGCTGATTCCGCCGCTTCTGTCCTGCCTCGTGGCCGCTTGCGGCGGCTCGGATCACCACGATGCGTACAACGATGCACCGAAAGTCATCATCGATTCCGACTTCAACACGATGGGCGATGACGGCCAGCTCTTCGCGATGACGAGCCAGCTGATGGGGCAGGGCAAGGTGAATCTGCTCGGCCTGTGCGTCGTGACGGGCAACGACTGGCTGTTGCAGGAAGAAGCCGATGCGCTGAAGGCCGTCGAGCGCATGGGCGTGCAGAACCGGGTCGGCGTGTACGGCGGCGCGAACTATCCGCTTCAGTACGACGTCGCGAGCATTCGCGCGCAGCAGGCCGCGAATCCCAACGGTTACTTCGGCGCGTGGATGCGTCCCGAGCCGACCGACGCGTCGCAGCTCACCGCGCCCCCCGACGGCTTCGCGCAGTCGACCAAGCTGCAAGCGGAAGCGGCCGCGGACTTCATGATCGACCGCATCAAACGCTATCCGAACCAGGTGACGATCATCGAGGTAGGGCCGCCGACGAACCTCGCGACCGCCGTGAAGAAGGCGCCCGAGATCGTGCCGCTCATCAAGCAGATCGTCTATATGGGCGGCGCGATGAACGTGCCGGGCAACGCGAACGCCGTGGGCGAACTGAACTGGTGGTTCGATCCGGTGGCCGTGCGCACGCTCTTGCAGACGACCATTCCGCAGCGCGTGATTCCGCTCGATGTGACCAACACCGTGCCGCTCACCGAAAGCATCTACAACCAGATCGTCAATCCGCCGACCGGACAGACGCCCGTCACGAAGGTCTATGCCGTCGCGAACGCGAATGCTTTCGCGAGCAATACGAATATCTACGACACGCTGACAATGCCTTACTTTCTCGACCCGACTTACGCGACCGAAACGCAGAGCGCGTACCTCGATATCGACACCACGCCGGGCGAAAATGAGGGGCATGTGCGCGTGTATCCGGACGCGCCCGCGCCCGGCGCTTCACCGCTCAAGATCACCTATGTGACGAAGTACGATAACGCCAGGTTCTTCAATCTTTACGTGAACCTGCTGACGAGTCCGGTGCCCGTGAAGTTTCAATGATCGATGATCGATGATCGATGACTGACGGCCAATGAGCGATGACCGCGTTGCGCGGTCATCAATCCATGTGGGCCTTGGGCGTGATGGCGGCGGCGACCGGCTCGGCGCTTCGCGTCATCGCGCCTTCGAGCGCGCTGCGGTAAATGTCGAGATACGCGTTCACCATCGTTTCGGGGTTGAAGGTATCGGCGTGTTTGCGCAGCCGGTCATGCACGGACGGCTCTTTCAGCAGTTCGATGGCTTCGCGGATCTTCTGAATGAGCGTCTCCGGCCGATCCATGTCGAACACGAGACCGGAACGCGGCTCGATGACTTCGGGAATGCCGCCCCGGTTCGCGCCGACGACGGGCAAGCCGTGCGAGTACGCTTCCACGATCACGCGCCCGAACGGTTCGTGCCAGATGGAAGGGACGATGAGAATGTCGATGCTGTCGAGGAAGTCGCTCGCCTTCACGTGTCCGAGAAACTGCACGCGCGGGTCGCGATACTTCGTCTTGAGCGATGCGATGTAGCCGGCCTCGCCATTGCCGCCGAATGCGAGCGTCCAGTCGAGCGTGTGGTCGGCCGAGAGTTGTTCGAGCACGACCTCCGAGCCTTTGTCG
The DNA here is from genome assembly GCF_023631105.1 of Caballeronia sp. AZ10_KS36. NCBI lineage: Bacteria > Pseudomonadati > Pseudomonadota > Betaproteobacteria > Burkholderiales > Burkholderiaceae > Caballeronia > Caballeronia sp. AZ10_KS36. The sequence continues at coordinate 18,689 of NZ_JALQDQ010000050.1, forward strand.
CGCGCCACGCGTCCGAGCACGCCGAGCCGCACGGGGCCGCCTTCATAGCGCCGCTTGTTGGCGAGCGCCGCGCCGTCCGTGCTCGGGATATAGCAGTTGCTCACGACCGCCGTGCGCGACGCATGCGGGAAATATCCGTTGTCCAGATGCTTTTGCAACACGAAGCGGCTGACGCCGATGGCCACTTCCACACGCGCCGACGCGCCGCGCTTCGGCGCGGAATAGAGCGCGCACGATGCGCACTGCCGCTTGCAAGGCTCGGCGTCCGAGAACATTGTCGTGGACGGGCACATCAGGTAATAGTCGCGAGCGGTATGCACGATCGGCACGCCCGCGTTGCGCGCCACGCGCCAGACGTCCACCGAGAGACACGCGAGATTGCTGGTATGAATGACGTCCGGCTTTTCTTGCGCGATGATGCCGGCGAGCTTGCGCGACATCACGACGTTGTAGACATCGAGCGCGTGCCAGGCGAACCTCGCCACGCGCGAGCGTTTTTTTGGCCGATGCGGCCAGTACAGATTGGCGTTACGCAGACGATAGACCTTCACCCCGTTCAATTCGGAAATGCTGTCCATGCCCGTTCCCGTCGCGCAGGCCACGCTGACTTCCATGCCGGCTCTCACGAGGCCTTCGGCGAGAAGTTGCGTCGATACCTCGGCTCCACCGACCTTGTCCGGGTAATACAACGTGTTGACGATGAGAATTTTCACGGCGTTGGAAGTGATGTTGTCGTTCTTCTAGAGGCACTCTGGCCGTCACCCGTGAGGCGATGCGGCAAGGGCGACGAGTGCGCTAACTGTGGTCGTCTTCCCCCGAAGACGATCTCGGAATCCACAGGTCCACGTTTCGCTCTTACTCGTAAGCAAGAGTTTAGGATAAGCCAAAAAGCTTGAGAAGGCTCAAAGCGAAACGTAAGGAAATGCAAGCCGTATTTAGTGGAACGAAGTCTTTTTGTCCGATGATCTGGTCGGCAAGCTTGTCTGATTGAATGGTTCGACGATGTGCATCATTTACCCGCAGTTGTAACTGATGTTACTTGTGTATCTTGCTACGAAAGGACGCGACGTCGTTGGTCGTGACAGGCCGTGCGTCGTTTCCCCACGAGGAGCGAATGTAAGAGAGCACCTGTCCGATCTGCAAATCTGACAGACGGCCCGCAAAGCCCGGCATGTTTTGCCGTGGTGGCCCGTGTTGGGTGTCCGGACTATTGCCGCCTTCGACAATCAGCCGGATGAGCGAGGTCGTGTCCTCGCTGATGACCGCAGGATTGCCCGCGAGCCTCGGGAATGCCTTCGGCACGCCCTGTCCGGTATCGAGATGACATTGCGCGCAAAAGGTCGCGTAGACGGCCGCGCCCTGACCCGGCGGGGTGTCCGGCGCGCGCGTCTTGAGTCGCCCCGGCGGCGCGAGCGATGGGTCGAACGTGCCATCGGCGGCGCCGGTCGCGGGCAGCGTCTTGAGATACGTGGCGATGGCGGTGAGATCGTCGTCGCTCAGATACTGCAGGCTGTCCTCGATGGTTTGCACCATGGTGCCGAACGCGATCGTCTTGTCGCCGCCATGACCCGTCTTCAGGAACGATGCGATCTCCTCTGTCGACATGCGCCCGAGTCCCGATCCCGGATCGCCGCGCAGGTTCATTGCGTACCAGTTGTCGGTGACCGCGCCCGAGAGATATGTCTTGGACGATTCGTCGTAGCCGCGCTCCTGATACGCAAGTCCGCGCGGCGTGTGGCACGCCCCGCAGTGGCCGGGTCCCTGCACGATATACGCGCCGCGATTCCTTGTGGCATCGCGCTCGGGCCGCGGCTCGAAGACCTTCTTCGGCGCGATAGCCCAGCGCCACACGCGCAGCGCCCAACGCTGGTTGAACGGAAACGACACGTCCGTCGGCGGCGGCTTGTAATGCACCGGCGGCACGCCGTGCATCATGTACGCGTAGAGCGCGCGCAAGTCGTCTTCGTTCATCTTCACGAAGGACGCGTAAGGCATCGCGGGATACAGTCCCTTGTTGCCGGGCGCGACGCCCTCGCGCATCACGCGGACGAAATCTTCGTAACTGTATTTGCCGATGCCGAGTTCCGGATCGGGCGTGATGTTGCTGCTGTAGATGGTGCCGAACGGCGAATTGACGCCGAGCCCGCCCGCGTACGGCGCGCCGCCTTTGGGCGCGGTGTGGCAACCGGCGCAATCGCCGATTCGCGCGACATACGCGCCGCGTGCGATCAATTCGGGCGAGGGCGCCTGTTCCGCCGCATCCGCGACATTTTCCGCCATCGCCACGAGCATGACGAGCGATGCGGCCGCGATGCCTCGCATCGAAAGCGATCTGCGCAGGCGTCTTCTCGTGAACGAGCGCATCTCAGGACTCCTCGTGCGCCCGCAGGCGAGTGGTTGACGCCGCAGGGCGCGCGGCGGGCGAGGCGGACGTGGCGGGCGCGAGCGTCGATGCAGGCCGCCTCGTGAGCCAGCGCGCGCCGACCAGCAGCCCGCCGACGAGATAGGCGAGACCGCCTGGCACCCACATGACGAGTCCGCCGAGTTGCTGATCCTGTAGCGGATCGAAGCCGAGCGCGAGCGTGCGTTCGATGAGCGACGGATACCAGACCTCGGGCGCGAGCGTCAGCAGCGCGCCGAGCGCGCCCGTGTGGACCATCGTGGTGAAGAGCGACAGCATCGCGTGCGCGCTGTGGGAACGCGAGCCGTCCTCTGAAGCGGGACGAAACACGGTCCACCAGAAGAGCAGCGCGGTGCCGAGAAAGCTCGCGTGTTGCAGCGTATGAATTCCTTCGCTGGCCAGCGCGGCTTCGAAAAAGCGCGGCGCGTGCCAGCACCACAAGGCCGCCGCATGCAGCACCCACGCGACGGCAGGCATCGTCAGCCATCGCCACGGCGTGTTGATCCACGCGCTGCGCGTCGCGGCGCTGATGCCTTGGCGCGCACGCGGAGGAAAGGCCCACAGCCACACCGCGAGCGGTCTGCCGATCACCAGCAACGGCGCGGCCACGAGCATGAAGATCTCGTGCTGAAGCATGTGCGCAGAAAAGAGCGCCTCGCTCAACGTATGCAACGGCGACACCAGCGCGATGACGAGCGCGATCCAGCCGGTCACGAACGAGACGAGACGCAGCGCGCGGTCGCGCCGTCCGCGCGCGCCGCGCACGCGAAGCCGCGCGTAGCCCGCGAGATACAGCCCGATGCTCAACGCGAGACACGCGACGACCCACGGCTCGAACGTCCAGCCGAAGCTCGCCGGGACGCTGCTCGTGTCAGCCAGGGCCACGTGCGCGAACGCGGCATCGGCGAACGTGAGGGCGGCGACGCCCGCCGCCGTCCTTGTCAACAAGCGGAGAGCAGCCATTGCGGTAGTGAGATGAAGATGATGCCGATCGACGAGAGCGTGCCCACTCCCGTCGCCACGACCGCCATGAATCCTTCGCGCGAGCGCACCGTGGGCGCCGACGGATCGGCTTCTCGCCGCGCGCTGCGCCAGCGCCCGAAGGCGAGCAGTGTCGAAATGACGCTCACCGCGAGGCTCGCCACGCTTATGCCGTGCAACAGGAGCATGCTTTGCAAATGGCACGACGGCTCGACGAGCGCGTAGTTCACGCTCAATAGCCCGAGCAGGACGGATGGTGCGAAGAGAAGGGCGGGCCAGGTGAGCATGGTCGGAAGTCAAAAGCGGGGCGCCCAGTAAATGACGCCGTAGATCGGCAGCCAGCTTAGTACGACGAAGTACCAGTACACGGCGTTCTCGCTGACATCCACGAACCGCTTGCCTTCGAACGGGCCGGTGAATAGCAGCACGGTCAGCACGGCGGTATCGATGAAATCGGTGACGAGGTGCGTCGTGTGCAGGCCGAGCAGCAGCCACACGACCGAGCCGTAGGCATTCGTGTACCAACTGACGTTGAGCGTCGCGAATTCGAAGCCGCGCAGCACCATGAACACGATGGTCGCGATGAGACACACCGTCATCCACAGCTTCGCGCGTCCGCGGTCGAAGCGCTCGGCGGCGCGCTTGGCGAGCTGGTTCGGCAACATGCTGGCGAGCAGCACCACCGTATTGAGCGTGCCCCAGCGCAACTCGGGCGCGGACGCGGCCATCGGCCAGGCGGGCGCATGCGTGCGCAGATAGAAGTACATCATCACCGCGATGCCGAAGACCGTGCCTTCGATCAGCATCAGCCCCGCCGTGCTCCACCACATGACGCTGCGATGCCCGAACGCGAACGTCGGAAGCCCGCGCACGTCAAGTTCGGAGGCGTGCGCTTCGTCGGGGCGCGCCTGCGCGTTCCGAAGGTTGCTGGCGGTACTCATGGGCGCTGCTCCCGTGCGGCTGCAAACGCATTGCTCGATCGCTTCGGCCAGAACCACGCGATCATCGCCGCGGCGACCGGCGGCGAGCCCCACACGATGGCCCACGGCGAGTAGATCGAGGCGATGAAGAGGATCGTCGTCACCACTGCGCTGATGAATGGCCAGATGGAAGGCGACGGAAAGAGCGGTCGATGATCCGGCTTCGCATCGAGCACGCTCGTCATGAGCACTTCGCGCGCATCGGCAGCCAGTCCGCCGACGAAACGCGGCTCGCCCGCCGGTTCCCACAGCGGATCGCGCCCGTGCACGACCGGAATCGCATCGAAGTTATGCGGCGGCGGCGGCGACGGCACGCTCCATTCGAGCGTGCCCGCGCCCCACGGATCGGCAGGCGCGGGTTGTTTGCTTCGCAGCGTGAGCACGACATTGACGATGAAAAGCAGCACGCTCACCGCGATGATCCATGCGCCGATGGTCGACATGAGGTTCATGCCGTCCCAGCCGAGCCCCTGCGGATACGTCCAGACGCGGCGCGGCATGCCCTGCAGGCCGAGCAGATGCATCGGGAAGAAGGTGACGTTGAAGCCGATGAAGAACAGCCAGAACTGCCAGCGCCCGAGCCGCTCGGACAGCATGCGGCCCGCAAACTTCGGAAACCAGTAGAAGAACGCGCCGAAGAGCGGGAAGACCGCGCCGCCCAGCAGCACGTAATGCAAGTGCGCGACGACGAAGTACGTGTCGTGTACTTGCAGGTCCAGCGGAACGGAGGCGACCATGATGCCGGTCATCCCGCCCATCACGAGAATAAAGAAGAAGGCGAGCACGAAGAGCAGCGGCGTGCGCAGATTCAGGCGGCCGGTCCAGAGCGTGCCGATCCAGCAAAAGATCTGAATGGCCGACGGAATCGCAATGGTCAGGCTCGCCGCCGTGAAGAAGCTCTTGCCGAGCTCGGGCAGATTGGTCGCGAACATGTGATGCACCCACAGCCCGAACGCGAGAAACGCGGTGGCGATGAGCGCGAGCACCATCGCGGGATAGCCGAACACCGGGCGGCGCGCGAAGGTCGGAATGATCGACGAGATGAAGCCCAGCGGCGGGATGAAGACGAGATAGACCTCCGGATGCCCGAAGAACCAGAAGAGATGCTGCCAGAGCAGCACGTCGCCGCCCTTCGCCGGGTTATAGAAATGCGTGCCGACCAGCCGGTCGAGAATGAGCGCGGTGCTGCACAGCATGACCGAAGGCATCGCGAAGATCACCATGAACTGCGTGACCAGCGTGGCCCACACGAAAAGCGGCATGCGGTTGAGCGACATGCCGGGCGCGCGCATCTTGAAGATGGTGCTGATGAGAATGACCGCTTCGATGAGGCCCGAGAGTTCCGTGAACGTGATCATCTGCGCCCAGATGTCGGAGCCCTTGCCCGGCGAATAGTCGGGGCCCGCGAGCGGCACGTAGCTGAACCAGCCGGCGGCCGGCGCGCTGTTCACCGCAAGCGAGGCGAACAGCAGGATGCCGCCGAAGAGAAACACCCAGTACGCGTAGGCGTTCATGCGCGGAAACGCGACGCTTCTCGCGCCGATCATGAGCGGCACGAGATACGCCGCGACGGCCTGCATCACCGGTACGGCGAAGAGAAACATCATCGTCGTGCCGTGCATCGTGAAAAGTTCGTTGTACAGGTTCGGGCCGATCAGCCGCAGATCGGGCCGCGCGAGCTGCATGCGCATGGCGAGCGCGAGAAGCCCGGCGAGCACGAAGAAGGCGAACGTCGTCACGATGAAGCGGCGCGCCACCGTCTTGTGATTGATTGCAGAAAGCGCGCCGATGAAACCGGGCGGATCGCTCCACGTCGCGGCAAGCGTTTCGCGCACGGCGGGCGAGGCGTGCGGGCCGTCGACGGGACGGGAGCCGTTGTCATCGGCCGGGCCGAAGCGGGAAGAAGCGGGCGCGCTCATTTGAGAGTTCCGAGCCAGACGACGAGGGCCTGGAGATCGCCGGAGGCGAGTTGCGTCGCCGGCATCATGACGCCGGGCTTGAGAGCGGGCGGATTCGTGATCCACGCCGCGAGGTTGTGCGCGTTGTTGACGATGGTGCCGGCCGCTATCGTCTGCCGGCTTGCCAGATGCGTGAGGTCAGGACCTACCGAGCCGTTGGCCGGCGTGCCGCGCACGGTGTGGCAGCGGGCGCAGTCGCCGTTCAGGAAGACGTCGCGTCCGTGCATCGCGAGGGCGTCGCTCGACGTGCTCGCCGTCTGCCGTTGCCGCGCGGCCCACGCTGCATATTGATCGGGCGGATCGGCCACGACCGAGAACGCCATCATCGCGTGCTCGTAGCCGCAGAATTCCGCGCACTGCCCGCGATACGTCCCCGCGCGGTCGGCGCGAAACGTGATGGTCGAGTCCTGGCCGGGAATCATGTCCTTCTTGCCATGTAAATTAGGCACCCAGAATGTATGTATAACGTCTGCGGCCTTCAACGACACGACCACCGGCCGGCCAACCGGCACATGGAGCTCGTTCGCCACCGCGAATCCATCGGCGCCGCCTTCGGGCGCATAGCGCGCCTGCCACCACCATTGATAGCCGGTCATCTCCACATGCAGCGCGTTGTCGACCGGAAGCCGCGACAAGGCGCGATCCGTGACGACATCGGCGACCAGCAGGCCGACGAGCCCCAGCGCCGACAACACGGTCCCCACGATCACGAAGCGGTTGATGCCGCGCTCCGGCCGCTCGCGCTTCGTCATATCGGCGGGCGTCGTCTGATTGCCGCGCGGCGCGCGCAATAGCGCGAAGAGGCACGCGAGCAGCACGCAGGCGAACACCACGCAGCACACAGTGAGCGTGAGGTGCCATAGCTCAAGGACGCGGCTTGCCTGAATGCCTGCCGGACTAAGAGCGCTCTGCATGGCCGTTTTTTTCGACTGTTCGGATTATCGTTTTCATACGGCTTCGGGGACGTGTGGATCGGACGAAGCAATAGACATTCCATGGACGAACGGTTGCTCTTTGGTGCAGCGATTGCTTTGCACTTGCCTGCAAGCTCATTGGCAGCGGGAACAAGGAGACAGTAAACATGGACGTACCACGACAAGTCGTTTCTTTCCTCACCTCGCGCGGCCTGGTGCTTGCGACAGCCGAATCGTGCACGGCGGGCTACATCGCGTCGCTCATCTCGTCAGTGCCGGGCAGCGGCAGTTGCCTCGACGTGGGGTTCGTCACGTATTCGCCTTCGGGCAAGGCCGGCTTTCTCGGCGTGCGCGAGGAGACGATGAAGCAATACGGCCTCACGAGCGAGGAAGTGGCGCGCGAGATGTCGGAGGGCGCGCTGAAGCAGGAGGGCTGCTCCGCGACCGTCTCGGTTTCGAACACGGGCGTGGCCGATGCCCCGCCCGGCGACGGCCCCGAAGCGGGCACGCAATGCTTTGCATGGTCGTACAAGCTGCGCGACGGCCAGATCGTCACGTTCAGCGAGACGAAGGTCTTCGATGGCGAACGCAACGAAGTTCGGCGCTCGGCGGCGCTCTACGCCATCTCGCGCCTCGAGCATTACTTCGACCGTCTGCCGAGACATTGATCAAACCGTTGGGGGACGAAGATGGATCAGAGCCAAAGCGAATGGAGGCAGTGGCAACAGCAGATCGCTCAAGAGCTGGGTGTCAGCCAGGACTTCGATGCCGATACCGAGCGCGAGCGGCGCGTCGCCTTCTTGTCCGACTATCTGACGTCGCAGGGACTGCGAACCTATGTGCTCGGGATCAGCGGGGGCGTGGATTCGTCCACGGCCGGGCGTCTCGCGCAACTCGCCGTCGAGCGGCTGCGCGCGCGCCGCTACGAGGCGCACTTCGTAGCGGTGCGGCTGCCTTACGGCTCGCAGCGTGACGAAGACGACGCGCAGGCCGCACTCGAATTCGTGCGCCCGGACGAGACCTTGACGGTCAACGTCAAGGGACCGTCGGACGAAATGATGGCGGCGCTCAAGCAAGGCGGCGCGCAATACACCGACGATTTCCAGGAAGACTTCGTTCTCGGCAACATCAAGGCGCGCGAGCGCATGATCGCGCAGTACGCGATAGCCGGGGCGCGGCGCGGCGTCGTGATCGGCACGGACCACGCGGCGGAATCGCTGATGGGCTTCTTCACGAAGTACGGCGACGGCGGCGCGGACATCCTGCCGCTCTCGGGACTCACGAAGCGCCGCGTGCGCGCGCTCGCGCGGTCGATGGGCGCGGACGATCGGCTCGTGATGAAAGTGCCGACGGCGGACCTCGAAACGCTCACGCCGCAGAAGCCGGATGAAGACAGCTACGGCATCAGCTACGAGAACATCGACGACTTTCTCGAAGGCAAGGACGTAAGTGAAGACGTGCTTACGACCATACGTCGCTTTTACATGGCGACGCGCCACAAGCGCGCGCTGCCCCTCGAAGTGCCGCGCGTCTGAGACTGGAATGGCGATTGCGCGATAGACATGCGCGGCTGGCCCACCGGCCGGTGCGAACCCACTCACCCTGAAACGGAGGCATCGATGGCATCGAAGACTATGCAGGACTTGTTCATTCACGCACTGTCCGACGTTTATAGCGCAGAGAAACAACTGACGAAGGCGCTGCCGAAGCTCGCACGCGCGAGCACGCACGAGCAGCTGAAGCAGGCATTCCAGCAGCATCTGGAAGAAACCAACGGTCAGATCGAACGGATCGACAAGGTGGTCGAACTGTGCGGCGTCAAGCTCAAGCGCATCAAGTGCGTGGCGATGGAAGGGCTCGTCGAGGAAGGGCAGGAGCAGATCGAAGACTTCGAGCAAGGCCCGATTCGCGATGCCGCGCTGATCGCAGCAGCGCAGAAGGTGGAACATTACGAGATCGCGACGTACGGCACGCTTGCGACGCTGGCGAAGCAGCTCGGCCAGGAAGAAGCGATGAACCTGCTGCTCGAAACGTTGCAGGAAGAAAAGTCCACCGACGAGAAGCTCACGCAACTCGCGAAGACGCAGATGGCCGAGGAAGTGAAGGCGGCTGGCTGACGAGTCCCCACACTCGTCGTCGCTACCTGAGCAGGAACGAGCGCGCCGCATCCGCGGCGCGTATTTTTTTTTGTCTTATAAGTGCCGCAGCCTTACGCGTAGTCCCTCGCCCGGCGCGACGGCGACGGCCGCAGCATTTGCGCGACGGCAAGCGTACCGAGCGATATCAGCGCGAGCGAAGCCAGCGGGAACGTGCCGACCGTGTTCACCGCAATCGATGCGGGACGCTTCTGCGCGACCAGTTGCATCCTGCGCTTCGTCATCTGCTGCCCGAGTTCCGACAATCGCGAAGCCAGCGCGCGCTCGGCCGTCGGCAACAACACGGTCTCTTCGTCGGCCACATGGTGAATGACCTCGCGCATCAGCTGCATGAAGCGGGCATCGTAGGACGCGTCGTCCGGGCCCATCGCGCGCAACTTCGCAATGTCCTCGCGCATCTTGTCGTGCTCGGGCTTGCTCTTTTCCAGCGTGTCGTCGCCCGGGATTGCTTCGGCGAGCGCGGGATAGAAGATCTCTTCTTCGAGTTGCGCATGAATTTCGAGCGCCGTGCAGGCCAGCTCGACGATGGCGCGCTTGCGCCACCACGGACTATCGGCATGGTAACGATGGAACGCCGCCATGACGTGCGTGTGATCCATGCGGATCATCGTCGTGATGGAGGGCGAGCAGGATGACATGTCCACGATGACTCCTTCGCGTATTCGCGCGTGCTTCGATGGTGGGGAAAGTTGTCTTGCCGGCGGGCGTCAGGCGCCTTTCGCCTTTTTGTACTGCGCATGCGTGTACGGCAGCATCTCGTCGGGCGCGCGCATGTCGCGCGGCGTTTCGAAGTCGCGCAGCGCCGTGCCTCGCATGGCTTCCGGCGAGCGCGGAAAGCCGCTGCGGTTGCGATACATCGAGGCGAACCGCTGCCCGCGCAACTGCGCTTCGCGACGCTCGTCTTCGGCGTGGGAGGAGAGCGCCGTGGCCGCGTGAATGTCGAGCGCGGTCACGCCCGCCACGTTCAACAGCGCGCCCAGTGCGCGCGGGCTCGTTCTGTCCGATGCCGTGACGAGCGTGGCTATGTCGAGCGCGTCGCCGCCGACGCGCGCCCACAGATACGGCGTGGGATCGCGCGAGGCGAGAATGCCGATGCCGCAGGCGATCTCGCGCAGACCATAGAGGCGCATCAGCATCGGGCTCGTGCGCACGCCGGCCGCGCGCGCGACGGAACTCGGCGCGAGCAGTTGCGCTGCGCCGAGCGCCAGGCTGTACCAGCCGAGGCCGCGAGCGACGGCGGTGGGTTTGCTTCTTCGCGAGACGTCGTTGGCGGGAGACTTCGGAAAGGGGAAGGGGTCACTCATGATTTACCTCTTCTTAGGAAGCGGAGGAAGGTGCGGCGCCCGGACGCACGCGTCGCGCCTGAGCGCGAACATTCAAGCAAACCGCATTCCGCCGTGACGAGTGGTACGTGCAATGCTCGAACGCAGCCATTGCCAAGAGGAATAGGGGAACCGTCATGGTGGCGACGGCGAACGACATAGCAGAGCAACCGTCGATGACCGAACGGCTTGCCGCGTTCATCGGCCGCGTGCATATCGGCGATATCGGCGACGCGGCGCTCGACAGGCTCAAGCGCAGCATCGTCGATGCGCTCGGCTGCGCGATCGGTGCGATCGGACATCCGCCGATGCTGAAGGTGCGCCGCCTCGCGACCGAGTTCGGCGGCCCGCCGCTCGTCACGTTCATCGGCGGCGGATGCGGCGCGCCGGACCGGGCCGCGCTGTATAACGGCTGCCTCGTCCGCTATCTCGACTTCATGGACAACACGGCGATTCGCGGCGAGGTCTGCCATCCCGCGGACAACATCGGCGCGCTCGTCGCAGCCGGCGAATATGCGGATGCGACCGGCGCCGCGTTTCTCACGGCGCTCGCCATCGCGTATCAGGTGCAGACGCGCCTGCTCGACATACCCACGATGCGCGCGGGCATCAATTACACGACGCCGCTTGCATTCTCGGTGGCGGCGGGCGCGTCGAGCCTTCTCGCGCTCGACGAATGGCGCTGCGCGCAGGCGCTCGCGCTCGCGGGCGTCGGCGCGGTGTCGCTCGCCGCGATTCAGGCCGAGCCGGTGTCGGAGTGGAAGGGACTCGCATCCGGCGAAGCGGCGAGCCGCGCGCTTCTCAACACCTTCCTTGCGCGCAACGGCATCACCGGCCCGATGGGCGTCTTCGAAGGACCGATGGGGCTTTTTCACCTCACCGGAGCCGAGCGGCCGCTCGACTGGTGCCGCGAACGGCTCGACGCGCCGCATCGAGTGTCCATCAAGAAGCACAACGCGGAGTTCCAGTCGCAAAGCGCCGTGGATCTCGCCATCCGCTTGCGCAAGCAGCATGAGATCGATGCGCACAAGATCGCGGAGGTGAACGTGCAGGTGGCGGACGGCGCGTATCAGGTGCTGGGCGGCGGCGCATATGGTCCGAAGGATCAGTGCTGGACCAAGGAGCAGGCCGATCACAACCTGAAGTATCTGATCGCCGTCGCCCTGCTCGACGGCGAAGTGTGGCCCGCGCAGTTCGCCGATGAGCGCATACGGCGCGACGACGTGCAGAGCCTTTTGCGACGCGTGAACGTCGCGCCGAACGCGGACTATACGAATCGCATTCCGGATGAAATGCCGGTGTCGATGCAGATCGTGATGACGAACGACGCGATCATCGGCGGCGAGCAAGCGGACTATGAAGGCTTCCACACGCGTCCGATGGACTGGAGCGCGATCGATGCCAAGTTCGAACGCCTGACGGCGGGCCGGCTGGACGCTGGCCGCTCCACTGCTATCCGGCAAGCCGTCCGGCAACTCGAAACCATCCGCTTGCGCGAGCTGACCGGTTTGCTTGCGTGGTAAGCCTCGAAAGATTGCGGCATGCGAGGTGCTGCGTTCGCGAGACCTACAGCAAGCCACGGAGGCAAGACACATGACGAAGGAAAAGCGACGACTGGGCGGCTGGCTGCCCGACGGCGAGGAAGCGATCGCGAGCTTTCGCAGAAACTTCGCGGCCCATGCACGCGAGCGCGCCGGCAAGGCCGAGATGCATAGCGTGGTCAAAGAATTCGCCGCCTTCATACGGGAAGATCCGGTGGTGCGGATGGAATTCACGAGCGCCATCGAGCAGGCGAAGCAAGAAGGCTACGAACTCGCGTACGCCGACATCGACGAATTCGTGGTCCTGCTCGATGCCATGCTCACCTACGCGCCGCCCTTCAGCGAAAAGAGCCTGATTCATTGCCCGGTGAACGCATTGCTCGACTGGCCGATGGTGATGCCTTCGGGCTACTCGCTCTTTCGCGACCCCGCGTTCAACAGGCATGTGAAGCGCATTCTGAATGTGTGGTCCGGTTTCCTGAGCGGGCCGTATTCGCGTACGCATTTGAACACGTCGTCGCCGAACGGCTGGTTCAGTCCCGAGGCGGATAAGGAAATCGGCCTCTCGCAGTTTCTGTGCGATCCGGACAAGCCCTACTGGGGCTTCTCGTCGTGGAACCACTTCTTCACGCGCGAGTTCAGGCCCGGCGCGCGGCCCGTCGCCGAGCCGGATAACGACAAGGTTATCGTGAGCGCATGCGAGGCATCGCCTTATGCGATCAAGCACGACGTCAAACTCCAGGACTCGTTCTGGATCAAGTCGCAGCCTTACTCGCTACAGGAAATTTTCACCGCGAAGGAGATGGAACTGGCGAAGCGCTTCGTCGGCGGCACAATCTATCAGGCATTCTTGAGCGCGTTCTACTATCACCGCTGGCATGCGCCGGTAAGCGGCAACATCACCAAGTCGTATCTGGTCGATGGCACCTACTATTCCGACGCCGAATCCGAAGGGGAAGAGCCGAGCAGCCTGAACGACTCGCAAGGCTACATCAGCGCGGTGGCGGCGCGGGCGGTGGTCGTGATCGAGAGCGACGACCCCGCTATCGGCGAGGTGGCGTGCGTATTCATCGGCATGGCGGACGTGTCCTCGTGCATGATCGATGCACTGCCCGGCCAGCGCGTGAAAAAGGGCGACGAATTGGGCTACTTCCAGTACGGCGGCTCCACGTATTGCCTGATTTTCAGGCCCGGCGTGATTCAGAGCTTCGTGCCGCAACCGCCGTTCGAGAAGAATGCAGCGCCCGTCAAGGTCAACGCGCATCTCTGTACCGCGCGATGACGATGTGACGCGAAAGGTGCGCCGCGCGCTGACACACGCGCGGCGCGCCGTTCAGTGATGCGCAAGGCCATGCTCGCGCGCCGGCATGAAAGCCCGGATCAGCGAATACAGTCCTGCCAGTCCCACGAGTACATACACGATGCGCGCGCCCGGCGATCCCGCGCCGAAGATGGCCGCGACGAGATCGAAATTCATCAGGCCGACGAGGCCCCAGTTCAGCGCGCCGATAATGACGAGCGCGCCTGCAAGCCAGTCCACCGGGCTGCGATGAACGGCGACCGTTCCCTTCGAAGTGACAGTTGGCATAACTAAACTCCACGTTGACAAAAGTGCTACATTGAATGAACCGTCCATGAACGGCGTTGGAATCTCGCCAGCGCCGCTGCTCATTCAGCGACGCCGGCGTCCTGCAATTACCGTTACTTGCTCACTGCCTGTCCTGCGCCGAGGTCCGCGCCGGTCGTCGGATCGGCCGTCGGGTCGGACGCGGTGCGGGCAGCCATCGCCTGCAGCGTCTCGACGTCCTGCTCCGACACCTGCACGGTCGCCGTGCCGTCGCCGCCATCGACTGCGGGCTGCGGGTCCTCGACGAACTTCCAATCGCCGCCTTCGTTCCACGGGCCGCGTGCGTCGTCGCCCTTAGACATGTTGAAGTACACGCTCGTGAACTCCGGCACGCCCGGCAGCTTGCCTTGCGGGAAGTTCGGCTGAATCGAGTGCAGCGCCTTCTCGAACGACTTCTGATGCGCGATCTCACGCGTCATCAGGAAGCCGAGCGCGTCCTTGATGCCGGGATCGTCCGTCACGTTAATGAGCCGCTCATAGACGATCTTTGCGCGCGCTTCCGCCGCGATGTTCGAGCGCAAGTCGGCCGTCGGCTCGCCGATGGTGTCGATATACGCCGCCGTCCACGGCACGCCGGCCGAGTTCGTGAGCGGCGTGCCCGCGCCGTACAGAATCGCGGTCGTGTGCGAATCGTTGCCGTTGCCCGTCATCGAGCGATACAGCTCGGCTTCCTGCTCCACCGCTTCGGCGAGCGCACCCTTCGCGCCCTTGTTCAGCATCGCGACGATGCTGCCGATCACTTCGAGGTGGCTCATCTCTTCCGTCGCGATATCGAACAGCATGTCCTTGCGGCCCGGATCGTCTTCGGTCACAGCTTGCGTGAAGTAGCGCATGGCGGCGGCAAGCTCGCCTTGCGGGCCGCCGAACTGCTCGAGGAGCAGATTGGCTAAGCCGGGATTCGGGGCTGCCACGCGGACGGTATATTGCAGGCGTTTGTTATGTACGAACATATCAACGGCTCCTGGTTATGGACGAGCGGCGCTTGCGGCGCAAGCGGCACCCGAACGAGGTTTCAAGAGGCTTCTAACTCGCAGCGACAGTGAGGGCGTCGTGACGTCACTTGCAGTCGTGCTGCTGCGAGCCTCAGCGCAGAAGATTCGCGCTGGCGTGATGCGGCGTGGAGTTGCCGCGGTATCGAGTGAAGCCTGCCCGTCGCATGCTCGGACATACGAACGGGCGGGCGTTTTCCTTTCAGCAACGGGCGTGCCACTCAACGGTCGCGACACGCGTCGCTTACTTCTTCGCTTCCTGACCTGCGGCGGAACGCTCCAGATATTGCGTCGAGATGGACGGAATATGTTCGAGCAGCCACTGCGCCATCGCCTGTTCCTGCGGAAGGATGCGCTCGCAGGCGGCCTTGGTCTGCGCGTCGCCGCAACGCTCGGCTGCCGCGATCAACGACGTGTACGACGCAATCTCGAGGTTCTCGAACACATAGCTCATGATCGCGCCCTTCACCACTTCGTCGGTTTGCGTCATGCCGCCGGCGGCTTGCCCGAAGGCCATCATCTTCGCGGTCAGGTCCTTCATGATCGAGGTCGAGCCGCCGAGGCGCTCGATACATTCCTGCACGATCTTCTGCTGCCCGAGCGTTTCTTCCAGATGCTGGTCGATACGAGCCTTCAGTTGCGGATAGTTTTCGAGGCGGCCGGATTGCGCGCGCAGCATCTGTTCGGCTTGCTGCTCCATGGCGTGCGCATCGCGTAGCCAGTCCAACAAATGTTCAGCGGGTTCGGTCATCACGTGCTCCTTAGCGAGGGAAACGCGCTTCACCGCGCGTAACGGATGACGCGCAATCGCTGTGCCGCGAGGTGTCCATCAATCGGAATAACGCTTGCTGAAGACATAGAAAGCATGGAGTCCGAAGCGGAGGCAACCATGTCAGCGCATTCAGGCGAGAAGGCCGAGAAGACCGGCGATTTCCGCTGCGCCAGGTGCCATCATTCGACGCATGTCACGAAAGGCCACACCATTCCGAAGTGCCCGAAGTCGAAGTGCCCCAAGTGCGGCAACGACACGTACTCGACGCGCGTTCGCGAGCCGGGTAACAAGAGCAGTTAGACACCCCTTGAGCGGAGGCAGCACGCATGTATTCGAGATCGGATAGCGCACTGATGCGCGCGCTTGCTTCGGGCGGCGCGGCGGGACTCGCGTCGGCTGCGGTCGCCGCGGCCTTGGCGGCGAAGTCGGGGCATCGTCCCTATGCGGTGATGAACGCGGTCACGCATTGTCTATGGCCGGATACCGCGCCGCGCGAGGAGCGTGTCAGCGCGAGATACACGGGAACGGGCGCAGGCATTCACCTGGGCAGCGCGGTCTTCTGGGGCGTGCTGTTCGAAACGCTCTGCGGCCGCCGTCCGTCGCCGGCGAAGGTTGCGGCTTCCGCGGCCACGACGAGCGCCGTCGCGTATGTCGTCGACTACCATGTCGTGCCCAAGCGCCTGACGCCGGGCTACGAAGCGCACTTGTCGAATCAGGAGCTCGCGCTTACTTACGTCGCGCTCGGCGCGGGCTTTGCGCTCGCGGGGCTGTTGCGCAGCGCATCGCGCTGATTCCGATCGCGCGCGGCGAGCCACGCGCTCAGCCGCTCGACGTCGGCCGGGCTAGCGTGCATGCCGAGCTTCGTGCGGCGCCAGAGAATGTCGTCGGCCGTTTGCGCCCACTCGTGAGCCACCAGATAGGCGGCTTCCGCCGCATGGAGTCCCGGCGCGAGCATCGGTCCCATGGCGGAAATCGTGTCGATGCCATCGAGCATGGCGTCGGCGCGCGTGCCGTATGCGCGCGCATAGCGTTCGGCCAGCTCCGCAGGCAGAAAGCGATGCCGCTCGCGAAACGCTTTCAAAAAACGCGCGAAGTCCGCATTCGGCATGTCGCCGCCGGGAAGCGGCGCGGCGTGCGTCCACGCAGGCGCTGTCAGCGAAAGCGGCGCGGCGAGCTGCTCGGCCGCTTCTTCCGCGAGCCGGCGATACGTCGTGATCTTGCCGCCCAGCACGGTGACGAGCGGCGCGCCGCGCGCATCGAGTTCCAGCCGATAGTCGCGCGTGGCCGAAGCCGCATCGTCCGCGCCGTCCGCCAGCAACGGCCGCACGCCTGCGTACGACCAGACGACGTCCGCGGCCGTCACCGGCTTGCGGAAATAGCGGTTCACGGCGGCGCACAGATACTCGATCTCGTCGTCGGCGATGCGCACGTCCGCGAGCGGGCCTTGATAGTCGACGTCCGTCGTGCCGATCAGCGTGTACTCGCGTTGCCACGGAATCGCGAACACGATGCGCCGGTCGTCGTTTTGCAGGATGTACGCGTGATCGTGATCGAACAGCTTGCGCGTGACGATGTGACTGCCCTTCACGAGCCGCATCGGGCGCGCGGCGGAATCGCCGGCGGCGAGCGCGCCGACCCACGGACCCGCCGCGTTGACGATGGCGCGCGCCGCCACTTCCCGCCGATGACCGGACGCATCGCTCAGTTCGACCCGCCATTCCCGCTCGCCCCGCGATGCCGCCACGAAGCGCGTCCGCGTCGCGATCTGCGCGCCCCGTTCTTGCGCGTCCAGCGCGTTGAGGACGACGAGCCGCGCGTCGTCGACGGCGGCATCGGAATAGATGAAGCCGCGCGTGATCGAATCGACGAGCGGTGCGCCCGCGAAATGCGTGCGCAAATCGACGCCGCGCGAGCCTTCCAGCACCGCGCGGCGGCTCAAATGATCGTAGAGAAAGAGGCCCGCGCGGATCATCCATGCGGGGCGCAGCGCGGGAACGTGCGGCATCACGAAGCGCAGCGGCGCGATCAGATGCGGCGCAATGGAAAGCAGGACCTCGCGTTCCTTGAGCGCCTTGCGGACGAGCCCGAATTCGCGGTATTCCAGATAGCGCAGACCGCCGTGGATGAGTTTGGTGCTCGCGGACGACGTGTGCTGCGCGAGATCGTCCTGTTCGACGAGCATGACGCGCGCGCCGCGCCCGGCCAGATCCCGCGCGATGCCCGCGCCGTTGATGCCGCCGCCCACTACGAGAACGTCCCACTGCGAAGGCTCGACCATGCTGTCTCCGTTTGATGCAGCTAGTTTAGTCTGCGTCGGCGGGCTACCGGCGACTTGCGGGCCCGTTCGGTTAGACGCCGCGCGTCGCGGCATGGTTATGGCTAACGGATTGTGCAAGGAAATCGGCGCGGCGCCAATGTGCCGCCGCGCGCTGCTGCCAAGCCGGAACGCCCGACGACGATGAAAGAGAGAGCGACCATCATCTGCACGCGCGACACGAAGATTCTGCTCGTCGCGCGCAAGCGTTCGCGCTGGGCGTTGCCGGGCGGCACGATCTGGCGCAAGGAGTCGCCGGAAGAGGCGGCGCGGCGCGAGCTGGAGGAAGAGACCGGACTGGTCGTCGGCGAACTGCGGTATCTGTTTTTGTTCGGCGGCGCGAACAAGCACCATCACGTGTTCGGCGCGGTGATCGGCGACCTCGCGATTCCGTTGCCGCGCAACGAGATCACGCGCTGCGAGTGGTTCAGCGCGAGGCAGGTCGCAACGCTCGCGACCAGCATTCCCACGCGCGAGATCGTCGCGCTGACGATGCATCGCGCGGGCGGGCCGCGCCGGCGCCATTTCGCGTTCGGGGAGAGCGGCGCGCGGGCGTGAACGCGCCACGCGCGCCTCGCCGGTTACTTGCCGTACATGTCGA
Organism: Caballeronia sp. AZ10_KS36; assembly: GCF_023631105.1. Lineage (NCBI taxonomy): Bacteria > Pseudomonadati > Pseudomonadota > Betaproteobacteria > Burkholderiales > Burkholderiaceae > Caballeronia > Caballeronia sp. AZ10_KS36. Next base: position 37,245 of record NZ_JALQDQ010000050.1, read on the forward strand.
AGTCGAAGTACTTCGCCTCGATCTTGCGATACGAGCCGTCGCGCAGCATGCCCGCGATGGCGCCGTTCAGCGCGTCGCGCAGGTCGGCGTCGGACTTGCGCACGCCGGCGGCGTCGCCGTCGCCCATGATCTTCGGGTCATACACCACGTCGCCCGCGAACGCGAAGCCCTTGCCGCGCGGCGTCGCGAGAAAGCCCAGCTGGCCCTGCACGGCGTCCATCAACACGGCATCGACCCGGCCTGCCACGAGATCGGCGTACGCCTGATCGTAGCTCGGATACGGCACCACCTCGACGCCTGCGGCCGCCCATTTCTCGCGTGCATACGTCTCCTGCACGGTGCCTTGCTCCACGGCGACGCGCTTGCCTGCGAGCTTCGCGGCTTCGGGGAGCAAGTGCGCATCGGCGCGGGCGATGAGGCGCGTCTGATTGCGATACAGCCGGTCCGTGAAGTCGATCTGCTCACGGCGCTTGGCCGTCGCCGCCATCGACGAGAGGATCACGTCGAACTTGCGCGCCTGCAAGCCCGGAATCAGGCCGTCGAAGCTGCTTTGCACCCAGACGCATTTCGCCTTGAGACGCTCGCAGAGCGCGTTGCCGAGGTCGATGTCGAAGCCCTGCACCGCGCCGTCCTTGGCGACCGATTCGAACGGCGGATACGTCGGATCGACGCCCATGCGGATGGTGCTCCATTCCTTCGCGGACGCGGAAAAAGAGGCGGCCGCCGTCATCATGGCGAGCGCGGCGGCGGCGAGAATCTTCCTCGAGTGTGGGGTCATCGTGTTGGCTCCGTGTGGTGTGGTTGACTAGCTGGGAAAGTCGCCGCGAGCGAAGTCGTCGTCGAGCGTGATGGAATCGGCCAGTTGTTCGACCGTGACCGGCTTGATCGGCGCGCGGATGCGGTAATAGCCGACATCGCCGACGCTGCGCTGCTGCACGTCGGCGATCAGTTCGCCCACGGTCGCGCCGCACCAGCGGCCCTGGCACGGCCCCATGCCGCAGCGCGAGAACGCTTTCATCTGATTCGGCCCCTGGCAGCCGAGCGCCGCGATACGGCGGACCTCGCCCGCGCTCACTTCCTCGCAGCGGCAGACGATCACGTCGCCGTCGGCGGGACGGCGCAGCGCGGCGGGCGGCGTGTAGAGCGCGTCGAGCAGCGGGCGCACCGCGAGGTGGCGGCGCAGCGCGCGTTGCGCCGGGCGGCTCTGCGCGGCGTGCGTCGCGTCGTCGATGGCACCGAGCCGCCGCGCGATGTCGAGCGCCGCGAGCGTGCCCGCGTGCGCGGCCGCCTTCGCGCCGCCGATGCCCGCGCCGTCGCCGGCAATCCACCCGCGGTCGATGCTGCTGCGGCCACTCGCATCGGTGCGCGGACGCCAGCAGGCGCTCGCCGCGTCCCACTCGTGCTCGCAGCCGAGCGAGCGCGCGAGTTGCGTCGACGGAATCACGCCCTGATGCAGCAGCACGAGCGATGTATCGATGGCATGGCGCGCGCCGCGTGCATCGCGAAACTGCACGCGTTGCGCTTCGGTCTCGCCTTCGATGGACACATCGCTCACGCCGCGATGCACGGCGATTCCGGCTTTCGCGACCGTGCGCATCATGCGCAGGCCTTTGGCGAGGTAGTCGGCGGCACGCAGCGCGGGCAGGGCGTGCGGCAGCGCGCGCCTGAACGCGCCCGCAGGCGTCGTATCGAGAATGGCGCGAACGCTGCGCCCCGCCGCAATCAGTTGCGAAGCGAAGAGCCATAGCAGCGGTCCGCTGCCCGCGAGCACCGCGTCTTGCGAAGGCGCGAGTCCCGCCGATTTTAAAAGCGTCTGCGCCGCGCCGACGCCCATCACGCCCGGCAGCGTCCAGCCGCGCACCGGCCACGGACGCTCCTGCGCGCCGGTGGCGATCAGCACGGCGCGCGCCTTCAGTTCCAGCGTGCCGCCCGCTTCCGCGCCGTTTGCGCTGCGCGTGAGCATTGCGACGACGCCCTCTTCGAACGCGATCTGCCAGACGACGCACCGCGCGAGATGCCGCGCGCCGCTTGCGACGAAGCGTTCGACGAGCGCGCGTCCCGCCGCATAGTCGTCGCCGAGCACGCGTGCGTCGGCGAGCGGCGATGCGGCGACATTGCGATAGATCTGTCCGCCGGGCGCTTCGCCTTCATCGGCGACGGCGACGGACAGGCCCGCCGCGCGGGCTTCGATCGCGGCGGCCATGCCGGCCGGCCCCGCGCCGACGATCAGCAGATCGCAGGTCGTCTGCGTCATGCGAGCCTCGCGCGGCCGGCCATCGAGCGCACGCGCATGCCTTCGCGCACGCGCGTCATGCACGCCTGCTGGTTCGGCACGTCGTCGATTTCGACAAGGCAGTCGAAGCACACGCCCATCATGCAGAACGGGCCGCGCGCCGCGCCGGTGACGGGCGTCGCGCGGCAAGCGGCCTGGCCGCTTTCCAGCAGCGCGGCCGCGACGGAGTAATGGCTCGGAACGTGCCGCGCGGCGCCGTCGATATGAATGCGGACAGTCGCGGCAGGGCGAGCGGTGAGAGGTTCAAACATGGTGTGCATCGGTCGAATTCGAAAAGCGCGTGGCGACGAACGGCTGCAGGACCGGCGGCTTTGCGCCGCCCGCGATCCACGGCGCGATGACGTCGGCGTGCGCGGCGGCGAGCGTGACGCCGCTGTGACAGATGGCGAGGAACGCGCCGGGATGCGCGCGCGATTCCTCGTAGACCGGCAGGCCGTCGGGCGTCATGATCCGCAGCGCGCCCCACGCCCGCACGATGCGCGCGTGCGCGAGCACCGGAAACGCCGTGCGGGCGCGGCGCGCGATGTCGGCCATGACGGCGCGCGTCTGGCCGTCGTCGAAACCGGCGTGCTCGGCCGAGTCGCCGAGCAGCACGGAGCCTTCGGGCGTCTGCCGCACGACGAGCGTCGGATAGTCAAGGAACGGCGCGAGGCGCTCCGTCACCATGATCTGTCCGCGCAGCGGCGTGATTGGCGCGTGCATGCCGACCATCGGCGCGAGACGCAGATTGTCGAGACCGGCGGCGAGCACGACCCGCCCCGCGTCCAGCACGCCCGACGCGGCGGCCACCTCGAAACCGCCCGCGCGCGGACGGACCTCGCGCACTTCGTTGCGCGGCAGGTAGACGCCGCCGTGGCGCTGAAACGCCTGCTGCATCGCGCGCAGCGAGTAGAGCGGACTCGCGTGGCCGTCGTTCGGCGAATAGAGGCCGCCCGCCAGCGCGCTGGATGCCGCCGGAATGCGCTGCTTGAGCGCGTGGCGGTCGAGCACGTGATAGTCGAGCGAGGCGTCCTGCGCGCGCAGCGATTCGAGCAGGCGCTGGCCGGCTTCGAGTTCTTCGACCGTCTCGCATAGCTCGATGCCGCCCGGCCGCTCGAACCCCGTCTCGACGCCCGTTTCGCGGCGCAACTGCGCGGCGAACGCGCCCCAGCGTTCGGACGATTCGCGCGACCACTGCGCATACGGCAGGCATCGTCCGCCCTTGCCCTGCACCCACACGAGGCCGAAGTTGCCGCGCGCCGCGCGAAACGCGGCATCCGCGCCGTCGCAGACGGCCACGCGCTGGCCGCCGCGCGCGAGCCCGTAGGCGATCGCCATGCCGACGAGCCCGCCGCCGATCACGACGACATCGAAGGCGAGTCGTCCAGTGTTATGGGGCGTCGATTCCTGCATTCGCTGCTTTTCCCGCATCCGCTATGTATCCGGCGCAAGAGTGCGGCGGGCAAAAAACGGCGTCAAATGCCGAATGTTTCGTCATCTATAATCCAGTGTTATGACCGCCTCCGACCTCCGCCTGCGCCAGATCGAAGCCTTTCGGGCCGTGATGCTGCGCCACACGGTGACGCGCGCCGCCGCGTCGCTGCATGTCTCGCAGCCCGCCGTGAGCCGTCTGATCGCCGATCTCGAAAGCCGCGTCGGGTTCGTGCTGTTCGAGCGCCAGCAGGGCAGGCTCGTGCCGACCGCCGAGGCGCGCGTGCTGTTCGAGGAAGTCGAGCGCGCGTTCGTCGGACTCGACCGCATCACGCAGGCGGCGCAGCAGATTCGCGCGATGCGGCGCGGGTCGCTGCGCGTGGCCGGATCGCCCGCGGTCGCGCTCGATCTGCTGCCCGCCGTGATCGCGCGCTTCGTCGAGACGCATCCGGGCATCGACGTGACGCTGCTCGCGCACAGCGCGACCACGGTGGTCGACAAAGTGGCGTCCGGACAGTGCGATGTCGGGCTCATCGCTGAGCCGATTCCGCATCACGCGGTGCGCAGCGAGCGTCTTGCCGATGCCGTCATGCGCTGCATCGTGCCGCGCGGACATCGGCTGGCGCGCAAGCCCGCGTTGCGCCCCGCCGATCTGCGCGGCGAGCGCTTCATTTCGTTTCCACTGAGCTTCGATGCAAGAAGCGCGATCGACCGCGTCTTCGTCGATCATGACGTGAGCCGCGATCTAGTCATCGAGGCGCAGCTTTCGCAGGCCATCGTCGCGCTCGTGGCGAACGGCGCCGGCGTCGCGCTGATCGATCCGGTCACCGCCGCGTATGCGCGTCAGCGCGTGGCCGTGAAGCCGTTCGAGCCCGCCGTGCCGGATCATTTCTACATCGTCACGCCCGCTTCGCAGCCGCTTTCCGTCGCATGCGATGCATTCGTCAGCGACATGCGCGAAGCCTTTTCAGCGCTCATTGCGGGCTGACGCGTCGACCGTCAGACGTGCCAAGGAACGCGGGATGCTGCATGCAACCGGATACCCACCTTCCGGACCTGCCATGCGAATCAAACTCAAGCCTCTCGATCAACAGACGATTGTCCTCACCGGCGCGACGAGCGGGATCGGTCTCGCCACCGCCCGGCACGCGGCGAAGGCCGGCGCGCGTCTCATGCTCGTGGCGCGCGACGAAACCGCGCTTGCCGTGCTCGCCGACGAACTCACTAGCGCGGGCGCGCCCGCCGTCGCGTACACGGCCGCCGACGTCGCCGACGAAACCCAGCTTCAGGCCGCCGCCGATGCCGCCATCGACCGCTTCGGCGGCTTCGATACGTGGATCAACAACGCGGGCGTTTCGGTCTACGGCCGCATCGCCGATGTGTCGCTCGAAGACCAGCGCAAGCTCTTCGAGACGAACTACTGGGGCGTCGTGAACGGCTCGCGCGTGGCGCTGAAACACTTGCGCGAACGCGGCGGCGCGCTCATCAATCTGGGCAGCGAACTATCCGATGTCGCGGTGCCGCTGCAAGGGCCGTATGTCGCATCGAAGCACGCGGTGAAGGGCTTCACGAACTCCCTGCGCCTCGAACTGAAGAACGAGAAGGCGCCGGTGTCGGTGACGCTCATCAAGCCCGCGGGCATCGACACGCTGTTCGTCGAGCACGCGAAGAACTATCTCGACGAAGAGCCGAAGCTGCCGCCGCCGGTCTATGCGCCCGACGTCGCCGCGAAGGCGATTCTTCACGCGGCCGTGCATCCGGAGCGCGATATCTATGTCGGCGGCGCGTCGCGGGCGATGGCGAGCTTCGGCCAGAGCGCGCCGCGTCTTTACGACGCGATCACGAGCCTGCTCGGCGTGAAGGCGCAAGTGAAGGGCGAACCGAGGCAAAGCGGCGATGCGCTTTACGAAGGCGGCGGCGATCTGCGCGAACGCTCGGGCAAGAACGGCCGGGTGCGCGAATTCAGCCTGTACACCGGCGCGCGCCTGCAACCGGCGGGCGCACGCGCGGCGTTGACCGGCGCGGCTGCCGTGCTGCTCGTGATGATGGCGCGGCGCTATGTGCGCCAGACGCGCGACGCCTATTGACTAAGCAGGAGCCGACCATGTACCGACTGAGCCGCTGTGTCGCCGCCGCAAGCCTCGCATTTGCATTCGTTGCGCAACCCGCGCTCGCAGAGGACCCATCCGGCGATCTCGCCGCGAGCGAGCACCACGGCGGCGCGCGGCTGCAACTCGTCGCGCGGTTCGAGCATCAGGTCACGGGCGTGACCGTCTCGCCGACCGGCCGCACCTTCGTCAATTTCCCGCGCTGGACGGAGGACGCGCCGATCTCGGTGGCGGAACTCGGCGCGAGCGGCGACCTGCGGCCGTTCCCCGATGCCGAGTGGAACGCATGGCGCAACGCGCGCCGCGACGAAGTTCCGCCTGAGGATCATTGGGTGTGCGTGCAGTCGGTCGTGGCGGATAAACAGGGCAATCTCTGGGTGCTGGACCCCGGCGCGCCGGCGCAGTCGCTCGTCGTGCCGGGCGCGCCGAAGCTCGCGCAGATCGATCTTTCGACGAACCAGATCGCGCATGTGTTTCATTTCGACGAGAGCATCGCGCCGCAAGGCAGCTATCTGAACGACGTGCGCCTGAGCCCGGATGGCCGCTTCGTCTACATCACCGACTCCGGGGCGCGCGGCGCGATCGTCGTGATCGACCGGACGACGGGCGTCGCGCGGCGACTGCTCGACGGCGATCCGAGCACGCAGGCGGACAAGACCGTGACCGTGACCGTCGACGGCAAGCCGCTGCGTCAGACCGATGGCCGCGGCGTGAACTTCTCGGCCGATGGCATCGCGCTCACGCCCGACGGCCGCTATCTGTACTGGCAGGCGGTGAAGGGCAAGACGCTGTATCGCATCGCCACCGACGCGCTGCAGAATCCGCAACTGAGCGCGCAGCAGGTGTCGTCGCGCGTGGAGACGGTGGGCATCGACGGTCCGGCGGACGGGCTGCTCTTCGACCGGCGCGGCCGGCTGTACGTGTCGGGCGTCGAGGATCACGCGGTGCGCGTGCGCGAGGGCGATCGGCTCTGGACGCTGCTGCGCGATCCGCAACTGCGCTGGCCCGACACGTTCACGCAAGGACCGGACGGCACCGTGTATGTGACCCGACTCGCGCATTCCGGACATGAGCTGGTTCAAGCCCGATAACCCGATCGCGCTGCCGACTTCGTTGTATGCGATTCGGCGGAGGTAGGTCGGTGCGGCGCATTGCGTCGCGCCGCTTTGCAATTCGGTGGCAGCCAGCTTGGCGAGGGCGACTAGTGGCATGAGTCGCCGCATTGGCCGCACTGGGTTTGCGGTCGCGCTCGTGTTATGCGCCTGCGGTAGGCCTCGATTCGCTTTGATGATGCGGCTCGCCGGACGCGAAGCCCTGAGACTGAGCTCGCGTATTCCAGCCGGTCGCTGACGGCCCGAAGCGCCTGCTGATGCGAGAGCATTAGGTGGTAAGTCGCTGTGGTAAGGCTGCTCGCCGCACGCGCCGATCCGCAACCGGTTTCGCGTACCGGAAACGTCCGCGCGTGCTGTTCGCACGTTCGCTACGTCCTTGAGGCACGATCGCACCGCATGCCGCCTTCTGCGCGTCGCGTCGCATCAAAGCTCGCGCATCGAATCGCGGAACCAAGCCCGCCCTTCGAACTCCCCAAACACCTCTGGTTCGACATTTGCTTGACATCCCCCACATGGGCCGCAAACAAGCCCGGCCCAAAACCACAACAAAAAGGGAGAACGACCATGGGGCTGATGCCGCTCACCCTCGAATGGCGCGACGTCTTCATCCGCCTGCTGTTGGCCGCGGTGGCAGGCACCCTGATCGGCTTCGACCGGGGCGAATCCGGCAAGGTCGCGGGCCTACGCACGACGCTGCTCGTCTGCCTCGCCGCGTGCCTCTCCATGCTCGAAGTCAACGCGCTGCTGTCGCAGTCGGGCAAGACGCCGGAGTCCTTCGTTCAACTGGACGTGATGCGCCTGCCGCTCGGCATTCTGTCGGGCGTCGGGTTCATCGGCGCGGGCGCGATCATGCGCAAGGACGGACTCGTCAAAGGCGTGACGACGGCGGCGACGCTGTGGTTCGTGACGGTCGTCGGCCTGTGCTTCGGCGGCGGGCAACTCGGGCTCGGCGTCGCGGGCGTCGTGCTCGGCATCATCGTGCTGTGGTTCATGAAGGCAATCGAAGTGCGGATTCCGCGCGAAAATCAGGCACAACTGAAGATCACCTACGAGCCCGGACGCTTCTCGAAGGAAGCGCTCGTCGAATCGATGCGCGCGCGCGGCTGCCGTCTCGCCGCCGTGGCGGGCGCGTCGGGACAGCCGGGGGATCGCGTCGAAGAGCGTTACGAGGTCCGCTGGTACGGCGCGCCGAACGCGCGTGAATTGCCGCCGTTCGCCGAATGGGCGATGAAGGCAGGCGCGGCGCAGACCGAATGGTCCCTCACGCGATGATCCACCACGCGGCGCGCGGCGTCGTTCAAAGTTCAGGCGTCTTGAGATCCGCGTCGACGATCTGCTTGCCGCGCGTCTGCGCGGCGTTCTTCGCGGCGTCCTTGGAATCGAACGGGCCGAGTTCCTCGGCGCCGTCGAAGGGATAGAGCAGGCGCGCATCCGTCAGCCGCACGACCTTCAGCGTACCGACGAAGCCGCCGCTCACGTGCGGCCGATACGACGCGTACACCGCGTAGTCGTCTTCGTTGAGGCCGGGCTTGGCCGCATGGTCCTTCTTCCACGGGAACAAGACGAGCTTCGCGCGTCGCGAGACCGGTTCTTTCATGGCCGGGATCATTGAGAAAGGAGTCGACGCAGGTCCTAAGCATTCGCTGTGCCGAACTCCGATGACCACGCGGAGCAGTGCGGAACCGGCCGCGAGAGGCGTCAGCTCTTCAGGTCGTCCGGCACCTTGCCGCCGTTCTCGGCGAGCTTCTTCATCACTTCCTTGTGCAGCCAGATGTTCATGGATGCGGAGTCGTCCGTGTTGCCCGTGTAGTGCAGCTCGGATGCGAGTTCCTTGCGCGCCTGAAGACTGCTGTCGAGGCCGAGCAGCTTCATCAGGTCGACGATTGACGTGCGCCAGTTCAGATTCGCGCCGTTCTGCTGCTGCTTCTGCGAGAGGATCGCTTCGACATCCACTTCAGGCATCGGCGTGACGGGCGGACGCGCGGGCTCGGCGCCCGACGTGGCCGGCGCCGCCGACGTCGCGGCCGGGCTGGCCTGCGCCGCTGCGGGTGCGCCGCCGGTTGCATTGGTCGCGGCAGGCGGTGTCGCGCCGCCCGATGCGGTGGCGGCCGGGTGATCGTGCGGGAAGATCTTGTTCAGAATGGTCGAGAAAATGCTCATCAGGTTCTCCTATCGAAAGAATAAAAATGCGCGCCGGCCGCGCTGCGGCAGCCGCGGCCGACGCGGCGGAGGAAAGAATTTCAACTCTCCTGACCCACCGCCTTCGATACGGCTGCGGGACTTTCGTATTCCTGATCGGGCAACGCGTCGAGCGCGTTCGTGACCTCCTCGCTCGCGCCGTTGCTGCGAGCGGTGTCGAGGAGCGTCTGCTTGTCGGCGGGATAGTCGATGCCTTTCAGCGCCTTCTGCATGTCGATGAACATGCTGTTCGATCCGCCGGACTGGTTGTTCGCCATTCTCATTTCTCCTGTGAAGTGGGGTTCCAGCCGCGACTGACGCCGCAGCCGCCTGACTACTGGCTCGCGCCTGCGGGTGCGTCGCTCGCGGCGGTCGCGGGGAAGCTCGCCGCAGCCGGCGCCGACGCCATCGGTGCGGAGCCCATCGACGCCGATGCGGCCGCCGCCGACGTATCGCTTGCCGCGCCGCCGCCCGCTGTGCTGCCCGCTGTGCTGCCCGCTCCGCTGCCCGCGTCGTCGCCGCGCTTGCAGCCCGCCGTGAGCGACAGCGCGATGAGCAGCGCGGCGAGCGTCGCAACCCGGGTTGTGCTGTTCCTGTTCCTGACCATGCTTTCGTCCTCCGTGCTTCGTGCTTCGTTATGGAATCACGACGACCCGCTCACGTCCCTGAACGGGACTTCGACGAGCGTCGTCTGCACCGACGTGCCGCTTTCCCACGCATTCGCGCCCTCCGCGATGTCCGGCACCGGAATGCCGTAGCGTCTGCGCTTGCGGTCTTCGGACGAGACGCCGAGACGCGCGTCGCGTTCGGCGACCATCGCCTCGTTCACCTGACCGTCCTGCGTGAAGCCCATCATCAATTGCGGCGGGCCGTACGGAAATTCATCGCGGTCGATCTGCCACGTATGAAACGTCTTGCCGTACGTCGACACGAGGTCCTGAAAATAGGCGCGCTCGGCGAGTTCCGGAATGCCCGGCGCAATCAGAGTGCCGGACTTCACTTCGTAGTGGTGGCTGTGCCACAGGCGTTTCTCTTCCGCCGGCAACTGCCTGAACCGCTCTTCCGAAATGATGTATTCGATGCCGATGAGACGCGCGTCCGGCCGGTTCGAATCGAAGATCACGCATTGGTGCAAGTCGTGCCGAAGATGGATGCAGAAGTGATGCGCCTCGACCTGACGGCCCATGTCGTCCGCATACATGTGAAAGCCGTTGAGCCATGTGCTCATGGCCTGAAGCGGATACTTCGGCTGCATGACGCCCGATGCGAGATCGAGCAGCCGATGCTTGGCCGAATGACCTTCGCCCACGCGCGCGATGGCATTCGCGCGGCGTCCGATCAGAACGCCTGCCGCCGCCGCGAGACCGGCCACGACGCCCGCCGCGAGCGGCATGAAGGCGTCCGAGCCACGCGATCCGCACGATTCGCATGCTCCGCTCAATTCGTTCGACAGTTCACGCCGGTTGCGCATCGATGCCTCCGTTCGCTCGCGTTGCTCCTCGGGTGAACGAAGCAATCACCGTTCCGGCGCCTTGCGTTGCGCCCGCTGCGAGCGAAGGCACCGCGATTGCTTGACGGTGGCCGTGCGGCGCGGGCCGCTTATGCGACGCCGACACGGGCGCCGCGACGGCTCGCTGCAACGAGCACTTCCCGACACCGAACCATCAGGAGATCGACATGAGCACGTCATCGCAAAACGGCAAGCCGGAACAGTCGCAAGACGAGAACGAAGAAGCGCAAGGCGGCAGCGACGAAACCTTCACCACCGACATTTCCGAGACCGACGACGAAGGCACGACTGTGCGCGAAGCCGAAGTCAAGGCGGACGACTTGTCCGAAGTGAAACCCGCGGGCGGCGGACAGTCGTAAGCGCCGCGCGACCGGTCAACGCGGGGATCGAGCCGCCATGCGCGTTCATCATCTGAATTGCATTTCGAGTTGTCCGCTCGGCGGCAAGCTCTTCGACGGGCGCACGCCGAGCCTCTTGCGTCGCGGCGAACTCACCTGTCATTGCCTGCTGATCGAAACGAACGACGGCCTCGTGCTCGTCGATACGGGCTTCGGCCTGCGCGATGTCGCCAATCCGCAGAGCCGCCTGAGCACGTTCTTCCTGTTCATGCTGAAGCCCGATTTCCGCGAGGAGATGACGGCGGTGCGGCAGATCGAGCGGCTCGGCTTCAGAGCGAGCGATGTCCGCCACATTCTGATGAGTCATCTGGACTTCGATCACGCGGGCGGACTCGACGATTTTCCGCAGGCGACCGTTCATATGCTGCAAATCGAGCGCGACTATGCGCTCGCGCAGAAGACGTGGCTCGACCGGCAGCGGTTTCGTCCGCAGCAGTGGTCGACGCGTGGCAACTGGAAAGTGCATCGCGCGGACGGCGAGAAGTGGCGCGGCTTCGACAGCGTGCGGCCGCTGCCGGGCTTTCGCGACGACATCGCGTTCGTGCCGCTGCCCGGCCACACGTTCGGGCACGCGGGCATTGCCGTGCGCAAGGATGACCGGTGGCTGTTGCTCGCCGCCGATGCGTATTTCTTCCACACCGAGATGGACGCCGAGCGGCCGCGCTGCACGCCCGGTCTCGCGTTCTATCAGTGGATGCTGGAGAAGGACCGCGCGGCCCGGCTGCGCAATCAGGCGCGGCTGCGCGAACTGTGCCGCACGGCCGGTTCCGAGCTGACGGTGTTTTGCAGCCACGATCCGTTCGAATTCGAGCGCCTCGCCGGACGCTCGCCCGGCATTCCGGCGGAGCATCTCGTGATGGCGTGAAGCGATGGCGTGAAGCGATGGCGTGAAGCGATGACGCGGAGCGGGCACGCGATTCGCTCGTCGAGGGCATGACACGACGCGTTCGATCACACGCATCCGCACACGTTGCGCGATCCGCACGCTCCGCCTGGCCTGCGCTCGCGGTAGCGGGCACGTGCGCGCTCGCCGCATGGGCGGCCGTCGAATGGAAGCGGCTCAAGCGCACGCCCGCGCTCTCCGAAGCCAGCGCGAACGCCGGCATCACCGCGCGCACGACGCAGGCCGGTCCTTACCGTATATTCTCGCGGCAGGCGCTGCGCGAAGGGCGTGGCTCGCGCGTGCCGATGGTGCCGATGGTGCCAGTGGTGCTGGTGCACGGCCTCGTCATTTCCAGCCGCTACATGGAGCCGCTCGCGCTCGCCCTGCGCGATGCCATCGACGGCCTCGACGTTCACGCGCCCGATCTTCCCGGCTTCGGCGAAAGCCCGACGCGCGAGCGCGCGCTCACCGTGCCCGAACTCGCCGATGCGCTGCGCCTGTGGCTCGCGGCGCGCGGCATCGACAAGGCCGTGTTCATCGGCAATTCGTTCGGCTGTCAGATACTCGCGGACTTTGCGGCGCGCTTTCACGGCTGCGTCGACAAGCTCGTGCTGCAAGGGCCGACGGTCGATCGCGCGGCGCGTTTTCTGCCCGTGCAGATGCTGCGCGACTGGCGCAACGGGCGGCTGGAACGGGCGCGGTCGGCGGCGGCGCTCGGGCGCATCGACTATGCGAAAGCTGGACTCTTGCGCGCGTCTGCGACGATGCGCGAACTCGTGCGCGACCGCATCGAGGACAAGCTCTCGCGGGTGCAGGCGCCGACGCTCGTCGTCGTGGGTTCGCGCGATCCGGTGGCGCCGCTCGCATGGGCGCGCGAAGTGGCGCAGCGCCTGCCGCATGGCGAACTGCTCGTCATCGAAGGCGGCACGCATACGCTCAACTATGTGTATCCGCATAGCATGGCGCTCGCCATTCGCCCGTTTCTGCTCGGTGGCGTCGATGGCGTCAATCACGACAACGGAGCCGCGCGCGCATGACGAGACCTCCACCCGGCATCGCGCGTTTCGATTCCGCCGCCGGCATGGTGCAGGCGCTCGCGGCCTCGTTGCACGGCGAGCGGTTCACGAGTCCGAGCCAGTCGCCGCTCTTCGACAGCCTGATGCCCGCGTTGAACCAGTTGCCGCGTCGGCCGCGCGAATGGGCGTATTCGATCGGCGGCATGACCGAGGGCATCGCGCCGCACGCGGCCCGCAAGCTGGATGTGGAAGGCATCGGCGAATGGATCGCGGGGCTGTATCCGCAACGGACGTTCGATGCGGCGTTCATCGGCTCGTCGAATGGCGCGCTCATGCATCTGGCCGCCGCGATGGGCGTGCCGTGGCTGCCGCAGACGTTCATGTGTCCGGTGCGCGCGCCGTTCTCCGATCCCGACGACGCCGAGCGCGGCTTTCGCGAAGGCTTGCGCATCGTCGAGGACTTGCTCGCCGCCGATCCGCGCATCGCCGTGCATCACATGCAGGACCCGAATCAGGACCGGCTGATGTTGGCGGCAATGAGCTACTTCCGGCTGAAGATGCGCGCGTTGCCGCTGGCGTATCGCGAGTTCCTGCTGCGCAGCCTCGCGCCGAACGCGACCATCTACATCCACACCTGCACGCGCGACTGGCCGGTCACGCGCACGAGCGAGCGGTCCGTGTATCAGTTCGGCGCGCTCGGCGGCGCGACCGAGGCCGAGTATTTCGAAGGCAGTCCGCGCGTGACCGAGTATCTGCGTCGTTACCGCTCGCGCTGGCCGCGATGGCAACCGCCCGCGCCCACCGAGCGCGCGCCCGAAGCCGAATGGGGCTTCGATGCCGCGCTGACCGGGAGCATCGTGGCGCTCGCCCGCGAGAAGAACTGGCGCGTCGTGGAAATGCGCTTCGACGAGCCGGAGTCGTTTAGCTTCGTCGCGGCGCGGATGATTCGTGACTGGTATCGCAGCATGAACGTGGATGCGGCGCGGCTCGTCGTCGATTCGTTCATTCTGATGGACCCGTACACGACGCTGCGCCTGCGCGCGATTCCGCTATGGCTCGTGTTCTGCACGGACCCGTCCGCCGAAACGCTGCGGCGCTTCCTGGAAACCGAATCGTTCGATGAGATCGACCTGATGCTGTTCTCGCACGGCACCGAAGGCGTCGGCGTGACGCCGATTGCAAAGTGGCGCGCGTTGATCGAACGAAGCAGGCGAGAAGGGCGCTTCCTGGGCGTGGATACGCGCCGCTATCCGCGCGACTTCGCGACGTTCGCGCGCTTTGGCCGCGCGCTTGCCGAACTCGGTCCGCAAGCCGAACCGCCGCCGCCGATGACGCTATCGCAGTTCGAAGCCGGCCTGCGCGCGCACGGCCCGCGTCACGGCGTGCAGATGCGTACGTTGTGACGAGGCACGCAGCTTGCATGGACAAGACGCGCTAACAGACATCGCAGGAGGAAGCGGCCATGAAAGGACAACCGACCGAAAACGCAGAGCGTCAGGATGCTCAGGACGATCAGGACGATCAGAGCGATCCGCGTATCGACAACCCGAAGGCGTCCCCGACATCGAACGCCGAGAAGGACCCCGACGAGTGGGTGACCGGCGACGAGCCGATGACGGGCGCGCAGGCGTCGTATCTGAAGACGCTTTCGGAAGAGGCGAAGGAGCCGTTCGACGCATCGCTTTCGAAGGCGGATGCGTCGCGCAGGATCGACGAGCTTCAGGCGAAAACGGGCAGGGGACAAAAGTCCTGACGGCCCGCAGCGCCGCCCGGCGCGAGAGCGCGGCGGCGCGTCGTCAGAACTTGTAGCCGACCGAGAGGAAGCTCACGATCGGGTTGAGCTTGATCTTCGATTCGCTGCGCACGGTGCCGACGGCCGATTGCGTCTCCAGACGCGCGCGCGCCGACAGCCACATGTACGACAGCGAGAACGACGCGGACCAGTGGTCCGTGAAGTTGTACGTGAAGCCGGCGTTGGCCACGGGCGCGAACGAACTGCTGAAGCTCACGGTCGTCGGGCCGGTCAGCGCATTGCCGAACTGGCTCGAATAGAGGAATGCGCCGTTCGCCATCGGCGAGGTGAGCTTCGCGTCCGTGAACCACACGTACGCGCCGCCCGCCGCGATATACGGACGGAAGCGGCTCTGCGCGCTGCCGAAGTAGTACTTCAACAGAAGCGTCGGGCTCCATTCGCGCGTCGAGCCGAGTTTGCCGATGGCGCCGAGCGAGCCGGTGCCGTCGAGATTGAACTTCGGCGGCACGCCCATCACCGCTTCAGCGGCGATATGGTCGGTGAAGAAGTAGGTCGTCGTGATCGCGAAGGTGTCGGCATTGCTGACCGAGGCGCCCGCGCCCGGTGCGGTCATCGTCTGACCCAGCGCGTTGATCTTGAACGGGCCGCTTGAATCTTGCGGCGCGAAGTGCATCCACCCCGCGTTGACGACGATATTTCCCGCCGCCTGTGCGTGAGCGCCGCCGACACACAAGGCTGCGGCCGCCGCACACGCGATTTGCTTCGTTTTCATTCTTCTTGTCCAGATAGGGTACAGGTCCTGCGCAGCGCGCCTTCGCGCTGCGCGGGCCGTCATTTGCCGTAACGGCGATGCTCGCGGTTACAGGCAGCAGTCGAGGCTCATCTTGAAGTACTCGTAGCTCATCGCGATGCTGCGCTTGACCGCATGCACTTCGTCGACGCCCGGCGCATTGCCGAGCAGCGTCGCGACGATCTCGAGCGCTTCCCACGGATGCGCGTCGTCGTAATGCGCGTGCAGACTGAGCCAGCGCATCGCCTTGCGGCGGATCGACACCGGGAAGCTGTTCGCGTACGTGTCCGTGCTGCACACGAGCGTGGACCATTCGCCGGTCACGCCTTCGATCGCGAAGTTCGTCGCCGCGATGCTCGCCGCGAGCGCGTCCGTGCTGCTGCTCTTCCAGCACCAGTGGCTGAGCGCATAGGCGAGCGACGGACCGTTGGCCTTCATCAGGTCGCGCTTGCTCACGTCGTGCGCGGCGGCCCAGTCGACCCAGTAATCCGCGTGGTTCTGCTCGACGCGGATATTGCGCGTCAGATAGCGCCGCGCCAGGTCTTCGCCGCGCGAGTGCCCGTAGCGGACCTTTTGGAGGTTCATCGCCATGTATTGCGGAAACTGCTCGACGACGGGCCAGCCGTTGACGAGGAACGCTTCTGCCTGACGCGGTTCGAGCTTGGCTTCGCGCATCGCCGCGAAAATGGGATGCGAGACGACGGCCAGCTTTGCTTCTTTGGTTTCGGCCAGCACATCGCCGAGCCAGGCCGGGTAACTTGCGATGTCTTTCAAATCGCCCACCCGCTGAAAAGTCGGATCCAACGTGTTCTCCTGATTAGATGTTGATAGGTTCGACATGCTGTGCCCAAGGCGCGGGGCGCCCAACATGGAAACCCTGAACGAAATCGACGCCCATCTCGCGCAATGCGCGCAGAATCGCTTCGCTTTCGACGTACTCCGCGATCGTCAGACGGCCCATCGAATGGCCGATGTCGTTGATCGCGGCGACCATGTCGCGATTAACGGCATCTTTGAGCATGTCCTTGATGAAACCGCCGTCGATCTTGATGTAGTCGACGGGCAAGTGCTTCAGATAGCCGAACGACGACATGCCCGCGCCGAAGTCGTCGAGCGCGAACTTGCAGCCGCGCTTCTTCAACTCGCGGATGAAGCGCGCGGCCGCGGCGAGATTGGCGACGGCGGTGGTTTCGGTCACTTCGAAGCAGATCGCCGAGGGCGCGACTCCGGTGATGGCGAACTGCTCGTTGAGGAACTGGAGGAAACGCTCGTCGCCGATCGACGCGCCCGACAGATTGATCGCGTACTGCATGCGATCGGTGGGCGGCGTATTCGCGAGCGTCGAGAAGACCGCGCGCACGACCCAGCGGTCGATGGCCGACATGAGGCCGTAGCGTTCGGCGGCCGGCATGAACAGGCCCGGCGGCACGATATCGCCGCGTTCGCCGACCATGCGCAAGAGAATCTCTACGTGCTCCGGTTCTTCGTGTCGGCCCGCGCGCGGGTCGGCGGCCTGAATGTCCTGCGCATAGAGGCAGAAGCGGTCGTTCGCGAGCGCGTCCTTGATGCGGCCGCACCACGACATTTCGCTCGCGTGGCGCGTCAGTTCCTTGTCGCCGGGCACGGCCAGATGCACGCGGTCGCGGCCGCGCTCCTTCGCGAGATAGCAGGCGATATCGCCGTAACGCATCGCGGTTTCCACGTCGAGCCCGGTTTGCCGCAGATCGACCACGCCGATGCTCACGCTCGTCGACAGGCGATGCGTCTCCCATGACCATTCGAACGCCGCGACGTCCTTGCGCAAACGCTCGGCGATCTGCATCGCGCGATGCTTGTCGCAATTGCAGAGCAGCGCGCCGAACTCGTCGCCGCCCAGGCGGCCGAGCACGTCTTCTTCGCGCAGGCATTGTTCGATGAAGAGCGCGACTTCGCGCAGCATCGCGTCGCCGGCGGCGTGGCCGTAGGTGTCGTTCACGACCTTGAACTGGTCGAGGTCGAGCATCATCAGCATCTGCGCGCGATGCGAGTCGTCCATATCCGACTCGGGATCGAGCGCGGTGCTCAGGCGCCGTTCGAATTCGGTGCGGTTCAGAAGCCCGGTGAGGCCGTCGTGCGTCGCCTGCCACGCGAGGTTCGAGACGTACTCGCGCTCGCGCGTCATGTTTCTCAGCAGCAGCACGACGCCCGTCAACGTGTCCGACGTGTCGCGCACCAACGACGTGATCGCCTGCACGACGATATCCTTGCCCAGCGCGTTCGTGAGAATGAGGTCGCCGCCGGCTTCCTCCGGTTCCGCGCCCTTGAGCGCCTCGTCGATCACATCGACGGGGCGCCGGTCCCATTCCCGCGCCACTGTGACGAGCGCGCCCAGCGGCCGGTTCACGCACGCGGCGGCTTCGCGGCAGAAGAGCTTTTCGGCGGCGGGGTTGATGAACTCGACGAGGCCCGACGGTCCCACGGAAATCACCGCTTCGCCGATGGAACCGAGCGTCGCCTTCGCGCGCGCCTCGCTCTTGCGCAGCGCGTTCTCGGTTTCCAGCCGCGCGAGGATGAAGCGTCGCGCATACCAAGCTGAAAGGCACACGAGCAGCACCGCGATCACCACGTTCACGGTGAACAGCAGCATCGCCGTCTGACGGAACGCCGAGCCGAGCACATCGGCGAATGCGCGCGAGATCGGCGCAATCGAACCGTTGATGTTCCACACTTCGTTGGTGAGGCGGTCCACTTCGGCGCGAGCCGCAGGGCCGCTTCTGACGGCGGCGCGCAGCTTCCGGCCGGCGTCGGTGAGCTGGTCGACGAGCAGATCGCCCGCCGTCCAGTACGCGACGGCTTCCTGGAAGTAGCTCGCGCGCCGGAACGTGCGGAACACCCAGATCACCGCGCCGACGTCGGCGGGATAGACGCCGCTTGCGAGCAGCGCGGCGCGCGCCTCGGGCACGTTCGGGTCGGGCCGGTCGAGCGCGAGCCGCGCGCGCTTCAGGTTCAGCGGATACGCGATCGCGTCTTCGTATTGACGGAACGCCTGTTCCTCGCCGGTCTGCGCATAGCGCGCGAGATAGAAAACGGCGTCCTTCTGTCCTTTCGACCAGGTGCTCTCACCGCCGATATACGCGCGCACCGACGACATGATGGCGAGGCTCGTCGCCGCCATCGCCAAAAGGGAGATGACGACGGCGAGAAACGGCCAGATCGTGTTGAACAGTTGCCGGTTGGTCGTCTTGGGGGCAACGCGCATATTTACCTTCTTGTTGTTCGCTTGAAACGACTTGAGCGATGCGACTGTTGGCCCGAGTTCACGACCACGCCGACCGGACGATCCGGTTAATTCACCCTCATCCGGAATATCGGCAGGTGCCGTCCGGCCTTGAGGGCAAAGCGTCGAGGAGCAAACGTTTGGTGCGTTGAATGTTAATTATCGAATAACGTCGGCCGATAAAATTCTGTGAGGTAAAAAGCGGCTTTGGCCGCGAAGAGCATCGGAAACAAAGGGATTACCCGCGCGTGTCGATCCACTCGCGCGCCCATTGGCGCGAGTACTCGATAGCGTCGGATTCGTTGGCGAAGTAGTCCAGCGAGTAGAACTGGTATTGCGCGTCGTTCTCGCTCGCGGAGTCGCGTTCGAGAAGCAGATCGGCGGAGAAGGTTTTGTCGCGGAGCGGATGCGCGAACGCGTGCACCGCATAACCGCGGTAGTGTTGAGTCGTGTTCATTTTAATTTTAAGGTCGGTGGCTTTCCGTCGAGGCGGAAGAAGCCGGAGGACAAATGCGCCCTCGAAAGACGCCAGAAAGAATCGTCTGGGCCGAAAGATCTGGCCGAAGATGGCCGAGAGATAAGCGGAGGACGGAGAGAGGCGAAGCGAGGGAAGCGGAAAAAACGCGGGAAATCGCGGATAAAACACGGGGGCCTCGTGGCCCCCGCGCATGCTGCGTGTTACTGCGAACTACTGAATCAAGGCTTACAGCGGCTTGATGTTCGAAGCTTGCATGCCCTTCGGGCCGCGCTTCGTTTCGAAGCTCACCTTTTGGCCTTCGGCCAGGGTCTTGAAGCCGTCGGCACGAATCTCCGAGAAGTGCGCGAAGAGGTCGTCGCCGCCATTGTCGGGGGTGATGAAGCCGAAGCCCTTGGTGTCGTTAAACCACTTGACGGTACCGGTGTCCATGAAAATCCTGAAATAAAAATTGAAGATGCTCGAATAGAGCGGGGTGAAGCGGCAAGGAGGGAGTGGACAACGAATACCGGAGGAATATCGGACTATTGATGAGCAGCAATCGACTTCTTGTACTTCAAGAGGCATTATGCCAATCCCAATCGAATCAGTCAACTATTTCTTCGACTGTATTTCGTTAAGGACGGTTGAGCAAGCCCGGTCGCGTGTCCGACGCGACCGGGCCGACGTCATGTTGCCGTTACAGCGGGGTCTTCTTCGTGCCGGTCACGCCGGTGGTGCCTTCGAGACCCGTGGTGCCTTGCACGCCGGTCGTCGTGCCTTCCACGCCCGCGGTGCGTTCCACTTCCACTTCCGTGCCGCGGACCGTATCGGTGATCGTCTCGGTGCGGTTGGAGCTTTCCTTGCCGACGACCACTTCCTCGACCACGCGCGCCGTCTTCGCGACGACCGCTTGTTCAGCCGTTTCCTTGATCTCGACGAAGCCTTCCTTCAGGTCCGCCGCCGTCGCCGGACGGTCCACTGCGCGGCGCTCGATGCTCGCGTGTTCTTCATGCAGGTTCACGGACTCGCTGACCGGCGTTTCGGTCAGGCGCGAGTACACGCGCACGCCGCCCGTTTGCACTTCACGCTTGCCGACTTCGAGCGACTCCTGCACGACCGGGAATGCCTGGCGTTCCGCCGCGATTTCATCTGCGGTGTAGGCGGGCGCGTTGCGGTCATAGCCCGTGTAGCCGGTATTGCGCCACTGGGCCACGCGCGAGTCGATGTCGATTGCGCCGGCCGCATACAGCGCGTCGCGCACGCGTTCGGTCGCCGTTTCGTCCCGCACGTCGACCGACAGCAATGCGCTGCCGCGACGCACCGCTTCCTGATAATGACCGATCTCTTCCGGGCGGTCGTCATCGCCGAAGAGGTTCTTGAAGAAGTGTTCGATACGGCCCATGGCGCCTTCGTGCGCCTCGCCGACGGGGCGGTCCGTCGAGACATCGCTCATCGTCGAGCCCGAGGTCATCGACGAGCCGGCATCGTTCGAATGCACGCTCATGTCCGTGCGCGCGATGCCTTCTGCTTCGAGGCGGGTCTGGGCGAGTTCGGCGTCCTGAAGCGTATTGAATACACCAATGATAGTCTGAGTCATAGCAGCATCTCCGAGAAAAAGGCGTACGCAAGCCGGGATTAAAGCGCGTGCGAGGTGAAGCGCAACGCGCGTTCCTGCGCAACTCCCAAGCGTTCTTCAGCCGGCCTGCGAATCGCGCTTCCATTCGCCGTCCGGCCCCTCGCGCCGCTCTACGACGAGTTCCTCAGAATTCACGAGAACCTGGTGCACGACGTCCTGTTGCGTCTCGGTTGTCTTCACGTACACCTCTTCTTTCAACGTCAGTTGCATCCTGACCACCGGCACGTATTCGTATACCGGTATGACGAGCGTATCGCCCTCGCGGCGCGGCTCGCTACGCTCCTCGACGGGCCGATTCACTGCCACGCGCCTCACTTCGACTTGCTGCGTGGAAAGCCGCATCGAAACGGGTTGCATTTCCTCATGCACGACCTTGCGCACGCGCACGGAGCCGGTCTCGGTCGTGCGCACGCCGACCGAGAGTTCTTCCTGCACGGCGGAGAGGCGCACCTCTTCGGACGGCGGCGTGGCATTGGACGGGGTATCGTCTGGGTTCATCGGCTTCTCCATCGCAGATTCGCGGAACGCTGATTCGCCCGCTGGAAGACGGCCGCCTTGCGCGGGTTGCGCAGCGGCCATCCGACCCATGGACGGCGCAAGCACTGTGCCGCTCGTGAGCGAACGCAAGCCCGTGTGCGGTCAATGTATCGGCGCGACGGTCCCGAGCTTCTCCGCAAGCATCCTTTCGTAGACGCCGAAGTGCAGATCCACTTCCTCCTGCGTGACCGTCTGAACGAAGAGATTGATCTGCTCCGGCATGAGTCCGAAGACGGCGGCGATAGCGGCTTCCAGTTGCGGCGCACAGACGCGGTCTTCGGCGATCGTCGTGCCGACGGTGATGTCGTACACCTTCTCGTGCCGAAAGACGATCTCGACGATCCGCGCCCGCGCGCTCATGTTGTGATCCACCGCGAGGCGCGCCACTTCGGCGAGCTGATTCATGATCTCCGTGGGAAAGCCCCGGGTCGAACGCAGCTTGATGCGATGCCGTCCGAGCGTTCTCCAGTCGGTATCGAATTCCACGAAATTCTCCTTGTGACCTGGTGCGCGGATGGTATGGGCGACGCCTCCATTTTCAAGCGCACGAAGCGCACGAAGCGCACGCGCGACCCCTTGAAAATCTCGCGGCGTTTCATATATTGGCCTCGTAAAGGCAGCCGCTCTCGTCATGGGCGCTGCGTGTTTCAACCTTAATTGTCCGCGGCATGGGGCAGCTAAAGCTGAAGCGCAACGAGCTTCCCTCTTGCCGCCGGAGGAGAGCGAAAATGAACGAAGTATTCACTGGGGCCGACCTCTTCAGCGAACTGGAGAGAGTGCAGCGGCAACTGTCCAGCGTGTTCGACGGCTTTCCGCGAAGCCTGCGATCGAGCCGTCCCGGCGTGTTCCCGCCCGTCAACATCGGTTCGACCGATGACACCATCGAGATCGTCGCGTTCGCGCCGGGCCTCGACACCACGAAGCTCGACGTGTCCATCGACAAGGGCTTGCTCAACATCGCCGGCGAACGCGCGACGCGCGAGCGCGATTTGCCCGAAGGCGCGCGCGAGTACGCGCAGGAGCGCTTCAACGGCGCCTTCCGTCGCGTGATCGAACTGCCGCAGCAGGCCGATCCGGACAAGGTGCAGGCGCGTTATGTCGATGGCTGCTTGCTGATCTCGGTCGGCAAGCGCGAGGCATCGAAGCCGCGTGCGATCACTGTTCAATGAACTGCGAAATGACCCATGCAATGAGCGAAAGAAGAGGTGACATCATGAGCGACAACACTCAGATCGCGGAACGCGAAAAAGGCGCTGTGGCTCGTCAGGAGTCCAGCCAGGAACGGCGCCGCACGACGCTTGCGCCGAGCGTCGATATCGTCGAGGACGTGCATGCCGTCACGTTGTGGGCGGACCTGCCGGGCGTATCGAAGGATCGGCTCGATGTGAAGGTCCACGACGGCAGTCTCATCATCGAAGGCGAGTCGGTCGTGCCGGTGCCGTCCAATCTGCGCCTCGCGCATGCGGAAGTGCGCGCGCCGTACTTCTCGCGCACGTTCACCGTGAGCGAAGACTTCGACACGTCGAAGATCGAAGCGACGCTCAAGGACGGCGTGCTGAAGCTGACGCTGCCGCGCCGCGAGGAAGCCAAGCCGCGACGCATTGAAGTAACTGCCGCGTAAGGTCGTGACGCGGTGACGGGGCCGGCGCGACGCTGGCCCCGCCGATGTTATCGCTGGCTGCTCGCGCTACCTTCGTCGCGCAACGCTTTTTCGAGTTGTTCGAGCGTGTACGGCTTGCGCAGCGCCTGCCATTCGAAGCCCTGCACTTCGTTGTCGAGCACGCTGTCTCCCGACGCGAAGATCACGCGCATACCGGGGCAACGTTCCACCGCGCGCCGCGCGAGTTCGGTGCCCGCCATGTCGGGCAGATTGACGTCGGTCAGCAGCACGTCGAAAGCGTCGAGCGTCAGCGCTTCGAGCGCCCCGCTTGCCGTGGCCGTGCTCACCGCGTGATGGCCGAGCATGACGAGCAGTTCGCTCACCGCTTCGCGCGCGAAGCGGTCGTCTTCCACCACGAGCACGCGTTTTGCAGCGGCGGGCGGTTCGGCTTTCGTCACGGTCGTTTCGGACGATTGATTCGGAGTACCGAGCATCTGCCGGATCTTGGAGGCGAGGTCTTCGCGGCTGTACGGCTTGCTCAACAGTTCGACGCCGGGATCGAGGCGTCCGCCATGAACGATCGCATTGTGCGTGTACCCGGACGTGAAAAGCACGCGCAGATTCGGCTGCATTTTCACGGCGCGGCGCGCCATCTCGGGACTCTTGAGCGAGCCGGGCATCACGACATCGGTGAAGACGAGGTCGATGTGCACGCCGCTGCTCAACACCACGAGCGCCTGATCGGCGTTGTCGGCCTTGAGCACGTTGTAGCCGAGGTCCGTCAGCATTTCGATGACGGTGGACTGCACCTTCTGGTCGTCCTCCACGACGAGTATCGTTTCCGTGCCGCCCGTCACCGGCGCGTTGCGCCACGGCGTGGGTTCGAGCGCCTCTACCAGCGATCGCGGCAGGTAGACGCGCACCGTGGTGCCGTGCCCGACTTCGCTGTAGATGCGGATATGCCCGCCGCTTTGCTTGATGAAGCCGTACGCCATGCTGAGGCCGAGCCCGGTGCCTTCGCCTTCGGGCTTGGTGCTGAAGAAAGGATCGAATGCGCGCTCCAGCACTTCGGGCGGCATGCCGACGCCCGTATCGGTCACGCCGAGCATCACGTACTGTCCGGCCGGCACGTCGGAAAGCGAGCGCACGTAGCGGTCGTCGAGCATCGCGTTCGCGAGTTCGAGCGTGAGCTTGCCGCCGTCGGGCATCGCGTCGCGCGCGTTGATGGCAAGGTTCAGCAGCACGTTTTCGAGTTGATGCAAGTCGACGAACGCATTCCACAGGCCGCCGGAGACCACCGTCTCCACCTGAATCGTTTCGCCGAGCGCGCGGCGCAGCAGGTCGTCCATGCCGCGCACCATCGAGGCGAGATTCACGGACACGGGCCGCAGCGCCTGCCTGCGGCCGAACGCGAGCAATTGCGACGCGAGCTTCGCGCCGCGTTCGACTGCATCGATCGCGTTGCCCAAGCGGTCCATGCTCCAGTTGTCGCCCATGCAGCGGCTGCGCAGCAGTTCGAGATTGCCGCGCAGCACTTGCAGCACGTTATTGAAGTCGTGCGCGACGCCGCCGGTCAGCTTGCCGATGGCTTCCATCTTCTGCGCCTGCAACAGCGCGGCGCGCGTTTCTTCGAGTAACTGATCCGCTTCGCGCTTTTCGGTGACGTCGCGCGTGATCTTCGCAAAGCCGATCAGCGTGCCCGTTTCGTCGCGAATGGCGTCCACGATCACGTGCGCCCAGAAGCGCGTGCCGTCGCGGCGCAGGCGCCAGCCTTCGGATTCGAACCGTCCTTCGCGGGCGGCAATGCGCAGCGCGCGTTGCGGCAGGCCGGCTGCCGCATCTTCCGGGGAATAGAAGCGCGAAAAATGCGAGCCGATGATTTCTTCGGCGGTATAACCCTTGATGCGCCGCGCGCCGCTGTTCCAGTTGGTCACGAGACCTTCGGGCGAGAGCATGAAGATGGAGTAGTCCGTCACGCCCTCGACGAGCAGACGAAAGCGCCGCTCGCTTTCGATTACCGCGTCGTGCGCCTTTCGTTTGTCGCTTTCGTCGCGGACAATCTTCACGAAGCCGATGAGCGACCCGTCCGCCTCGATCAGCGCCGTGGTGAGCACGCTCGCCCAGAACACGGACCCGTCCTTGCGCCTGCGCCATCCTTCGGTTTCGAAGCTGCGGTGCGCGCGCGCTTCGCGCAGTTCGCTTTCGAGCGTCGCGCTCTCGCGGCCGTCTTCGGGAAAGAACACCGAGTAGTGTTGCCCCACGATTTCTTCGGGCGCATAGCCGTAGATGGCCGTGCCGCCCGGGTTCCACGTCGACACATAACCTTCCGGCGTCAGGCAAAACGCCGCGAGAGCGGTCGTGGAATCGACCCAGACGCGTGCCCAGTCGGGGCGCATGCCGGCCGGCGTGTTCTCGCTATTGCGCATGACGTTCGTCATCGGTTCTTTTGGCTCGCTGACCCCGCTGACCTGAAAGCGGCAATGGGCATGATTTTGGTGGGGCGTTTCCGAACGGACCATTCTAGCGGCTTGCTCGCCCGGCGTCGAACGACGCCAGGCCGGCTGCGGAAAAGCGCGAAGAATGGGCGGAAGGTGCGTGGCGGAAGGTGCGTAGCGGGACGGGCAACGACGGTTGCGCGCAGGCAGGCGCCGGACAAGGCGGGCCACCGCGCTGGACGCGCGGAAGCGCGGGTGCTGGCTTTCAGGCCCGCCGCAAGCTAGTCGAGGTCGCTGTAATAGACGTAGGAGGGCTGGCGCAGTTTGCCTTCCTTGCCGACCGAATCGGGCGAGTCCGGCAGTCGCGGCAGCTTGTCCCACAAGAGCGCGCGCCCGAGCATCTGGTTCCGGTCCATGTCCGGATGGTCCTCTTTCAGCCGGTTGAGGAACTGCTCGAACTCCGATACATACAGGCCGGTCGATACGCCGCCTTGCTCACGATGACGTTTGAACAAGCCCACTTTTCTTCTCCTTCACCAAGGTCGATGGTTTAGAGCGCCGCGCGCTCAAGCATCGCCGACACGCTCGAAGCTGAACACGTGCGATGTCTTCGATCCGTTCATCTCCTGCTCGTAGACCGTCTGGCTGAACACCACGCGATAGCCGCGCTTCGGCAGAATCGGCGGCACGTTGCCGGTCGGACGGCTGTCGATGCCGCCGAGTCCGCGCGCCGGTGCGCGCACGTTATTGGACAGCGTCGCGTTCGACGAGATCACGTTGTCGTGCCAGCCGGACAAATCGCGGCTCGCTTCGATCGACTTCGCGTCGGCGTCGACGGTGTCGTCGGTGGACTCCATGCCTGCGTCGTCGACCGCGCGAATGCGGCTCGCCGCTTCCTGCACCGGATCGGACGAGCCGTTGCTGGCCGCGCGGTCGTCTATCGACGGCAGCGCGCCGTTCTCGTCGGCCGGGCCCGGTTCGGCGGAGCCCGCGTGTTTCGTGCTGCCGAACTCCTTGGCCTGCGTCGCGGCGTCGGGCGAAGCCGTGCCGGTCGCGGGCGTCTTGACGGGGCTCTTTGCCGCCATTTCCTTCTGCTGTTGCTGTGACGGATTGCCTTCTGCGTTTTGCATTACGTCCTCGTCTAATTCAATTGCTCGATGTCGTTGCGATGCATTCCGCGTGCCCGGGCGCGCGTCAGGCCGCCGCGAGCGCGTATCGCCGGCAGTGTTCGAGATAGCCCACCTCGTGACTGCCGACCAGTTCGACGATGCTGCTCCACAACCACAACGGCGCGTCGATGGACTTGGGCTTCGTGCGCTTGAGTTCCGCAAGCCAGCTTTTGCGCGTGGCGCGGTCCATCTGCCGGGCGTGCGCCTGACCGACGACGAAGGCGAGGTAGCGCGCCACTTCCATCGCTTCCGTATGCCCGATGTGCTCGATTTCCAGCTTCAGGTCTTGCGGCAGCAGTTCGCGCAGAATCACGGGACGCCCTTGCAAGGTCGCGGATCGCATGCGCTCGCCGAGATGCGGCGACAGGTTGCGCGCGCCCTCGACGACGCGTTCCGCGTTGTCGCGCGGCATGCTCGTGCCGGGATAACGGGGCGCGGCGGCCTTCACGCCTTCCTTGATGTCGATGAGGCACAGATCGTCGCCTTCGACCACGCCGCCGTCCACATCCAGCAGCACCGCGTAACGCAGGCGTCCGAGCGAACTGCAGCCTTTGACCCAGTACGCGGCATCCAGCACGGTGACCTTGCCGGTATCCGGACGACCGCGCAGGCTCGTCGCCAGCTTGGCGAGCGTCTCCTTCTGGAACAGCGCCTCGATCTCCGCGCGCTCGTCCTTGTTGACGGGCCAGAAGCGGCTTCCGTACGGGATGGTCGGCTGCGTGTCGTCGAGCCGTTCGAGCGCGAGATGCTTCCACGAGCGGCGCACCGCTTCCCGCATGACCACGCGCACCAGTTCGGGCTTGCGGCAGGTGTCGTCCGCGTCGCTGTCGGCGTCGAAGGCGAGCGCGTAGCCCTCGAACAGCGCCTCGATCATGTTGATGGTGGTGACGCCCGGCAGGGCCGAGCCGCGCGCCGTGGTCGCGAGCGAGAGGCCGAGCCGGATCAGGTCATGCACCGGATTGCCGATGACCGTCTGATCCAGATCGCGTATCTGAATCTCGATGCGCTTGTTCGCGTCCGCGACGGGGCCGAGATTGCCGGTGTGGCAGTCGCCGCAGATCCAGATGGCCGGGCCTTGCGGCAAGCCGCGTATCTCCGCCTGTTCCAGCCAGTCGTAGAACTTGGACGTGTTACCGCGCACATAGGCGTGCGTCGAACGGGCCATCTTGGCATTGCGTCGCGCCGTGAGTATTTCCTGCCGGCTCTCGAACTCGGGTACTTTGTGCTTGGATGGCTTGGACATGAATCGTCTTGCGGAATTGAGTAGCGCGGTCTTTTCTAGTGCATCGCACAACGTGTGCCTGCGGCCCTGCAGCCGCTACGTCATGCCGGTTTCAGGCACGCGGAATGCGCCGTGCTCGGCACTCGACCTGCTGTCAGGTGCCGCTTTGCAATCCCCTCCGTTCAGACTGACCGACTGGCATCGCTTCCTGTTCGGCAATGCGTCATGGCACTTCCTGCTGGAAGTGCTGCTGAGAACGTGCGCGACTTACGTGCTGCTCGTCATCGCCATGCGCTTGCTGGGCCGGCGCGTCGCCGCGCAGTTCACGCTCTTCGAGATCTCCATCGTCGTGACGCTGGCGGCCGCCATCGGCGTGCCGTTGCAAGCGGCGAATCGCGGCATGCTGCCGCCGTTTCTCATTGCGCTCGTCGCGGTCGCGCTTCAGCGGATCATCGCGGCGGCGGGCATCACGCATCGGCGCGTGGAGACGATGGTATCGACCGATGTCACGCTGCTCGCCCGCGAAGGGCTGCTCCAGCATGCCGAACTGGCGCGCGCCGCGATGCCCCGCGAGAAGGTCTACGAAGCGATGCGGCTCGCAGGCTGGCAGCATCTCGGCCAGATCAGCCGCCTTTACATGGAGCCTTCCGGTGCGTTCTCGTTCATCCCCGCGCGGCCCGCGAAACCGGGCTTGTCGGTGCTGCCCGCCATCGACGAGGAATTGCGCGACGAAGCCCGCGTGCCGGGCTGTTCCGCGTGCCTGCATTGCGGCAATACGGTTCGCACCGACGAGAGCGGCCACGCCGACGACCTGCGCTGCGACAACTGCGGATCGCGCGAGTGGACGTACGCCGTGACGGAAGTGGAGCGCTGATGCCTTTCATCGAGCGACTGCTGATCGGCGACGGGCCGTGGGCCTTTCTCATCGAAGTCATCCCGCGAGCGGTGGTCATGTATCTGATGCTGCTCGTCGCCATGCGCATGATGGGCAAGCGCGTCGCGGCGCAGTTGAGCATCACGGAACTCGCCGTCATTCTGATGCTGGGCGCGGCCATCGGCGTGCCGATTCAGGTGTCGTCGCAAGGCGTGCTGCCGGCCGCTGTCGTGCTGCTCGCGGTGGTTGCGCTGCAACGCCTGAGCGCAAGGGCCGGCCTGCGCTGGCGCAGATTCGAAGTGCTGGAGCAGGGCGACGTCACGATCCTCGTGAAAGACGGCCGCATACTGCTCGACGAACTGAAAGCCAGCCAGGTCTCGCGCGAAATGCTCGCCTCCGAGCTGCGGGCGGCGAACGTCGCGCATCTCGGGCAGCTGCGCCGCGTGTACATGGAGGCGTCCGGGTCCATCAGCATCGTGTGGCGAAAGGAGCCTGCGCCGGGGCTGACCGTGCGGCCGGACATGGAGCGGTCGCTGCTCGACGCCATCGGCGCGAAGGGCTATTTCTCGTGCTGGAGCTGCGGCGTCACGGTGCAGTCGGACGAGCGTCCGGACCGGCCGTGCGAGGCGTGCGGCTACGAGCGGTGGGAGTCCGCCGTGCGCGTGCCCGTCGAGCGGTCGACCGCGACGGACACCGGCGCCGCCGCCGATACCGGTACCGAACAGACCGCGGCCAGCTGAACCCGGCAACGCCTTGCCGATGCCATCCACCGGCCCGTCTCGCGCCGGTCACATTGCTTACACATGTCACCGATACTCTTGCGTGCGCTGAGTGCAACTGCCCACTTGCCCGAGAGGACGCATGAAGAGAGCCGGAAGACGCCGCCACGTAGCGGCGGGCATCGCCGTATTCGCGTGCGCAACCGTTGGCGGCTGCAACAGCAATAGCAACAGCAACAGCGATACGGCAGCCGACCCTGCTGCGGCCGCACCGGCGCGCACGAGCGCGCAAGCGGATGCCGCGACTGCGGGAACGAGCGAACTGGAGAACTGGGCGATCTCGGCCACGTCCACCGGCACGCCCCGTCCGCCTCGAGCGCTGTCCGCGCAGGCCGTTTCCGCGCAGGCATCGTCCGATGCACTCGCGCCGCCGGTCATTCACACGGTCGACTGACGCCTTTCCTTCTTTCCCCAGGTACACGGATGACAACCCAGAACAGACGTGAATTCCTGCGCGCGGCCATGCAGACCGCTGGCGCGGCCACCGCACTCAACATCGTTCCGCTCGGCATTCGCCAGGCGCTCGCCATTCCCGCGAACAACCGTCACGGTTCCATCGAGGATATCGAGCACATTGTCGTGCTGATGCAGGAGAACCGCTCCTTCGATCACTACTTCGGCACGCTGCGCGGCGTGCGCGGTTTCGGCGATACCCGCGCCGTGCGGCTCGCGAACGGCAACACCGTCTATCACCAGCCGATTGCCGCCGGCGCGGGCGACGTGCTGCCGTTTCATCCGGGCGCATCCAACCTCGGGATGCAGTTCCTGCAAGACCTGCCGCACGACTGGGTAAGCGGGCAGGGCGCGTTCAACGGCGGCCGCTACGATCAATGGGTGCCGTTCAAGGGCACGACGACGATGGCGTATCTGAAGCGCGACGACATCCCGTTCCACTATCAGCTCGCCGACGCCTTCACCATCTGCGACGCGTATCACTGCTCGACCAATACGTCGACCGATCCGAACCGCTACTACATGTGGACCGGCTACGTGGGCAACGACGGCACGGGCGGCGGTCCGGTGGTCGACAACGCGGAAGCGGGCTATGGCTGGTCGACGT
Source organism: Caballeronia sp. AZ10_KS36 (assembly GCF_023631105.1). Classification (NCBI taxonomy): domain Bacteria; kingdom Pseudomonadati; phylum Pseudomonadota; class Betaproteobacteria; order Burkholderiales; family Burkholderiaceae; genus Caballeronia; species Caballeronia sp. AZ10_KS36. The sequence goes on from NZ_JALQDQ010000050.1 coordinate 67,721, forward strand.
TCCCCGAAGTGCTGGAGCGCGCGGGAATCTCTTGGAAGATCTATCAGGACGTCGGCACCGGGCTCGACGCGAAGGGCTCGTGGGGCTGGACGCAGGACCCGTACATCGGCAATTACGGCGACAACTCGCTGCTCTACTTCACGCAGTATCAAAACGCGCAGCCGGGCAGCCCGCTCTACGAAAAGGCGCGGCGCGGCACCAACGCCGCGGCGGGCGAAGACTACTTCACGCAGCTCAGGCAGGACGTGCAGGCGGGCACGCTGCCGCAGGTCTCGTGGATCGTCGCGCCCGAAGCGTATTCCGAGCACCCGAACTGGCCGGCCAACTACGGCGCGTGGTACGTCGATCAGGTGTTGCAGGTGCTCACCTCCAACCCGGACATCTGGAGCAAGACCGCGCTCCTCATCAACTACGACGAGAACGACGGCTTCTTCGATCACATCGTGCCGCCGTTTCCGCCGACATCGAGCGCGAACGGCCTCTCGACCGTCGATACGAGCCTCGAGATTTTCCCCGGCAGCCAGAAGTACGCAGCGGGTCCGTACGGCCTCGGCGCGCGCGTGCCGATGATCGTCGTGTCGCCGTGGTCGCGCGGCGGCTGGGTGTGCTCGGAAACGTTCGACCACACGTCGGTCATTCGCTTCATTCAGAAGCGCTTCGGCGCGTCGCACCGGCTTCCCGAGCCGAACATCACGCCGTGGCGCCGCGCCATTTGCGGCGATCTGACTTCCGCGTTCGACTTCCGCAATCCGAATCGCGGCATGCCGACGCTGCCGGGCACGGCGTCGTACGCGCCGCCGGACAAGGCGCGGCATCCCGACTACGTGCCGGTGCCCCCGGTCGTCGGCGCCATGCCGAAGCAGGAGCCGGGCGTTCGTCCCGCGCGCGCGCTGCCGTACGAACTCTTCGTGCGCACGCACGCGAACGCGAGCCAGCGCACGGTGGCGTTCGACTTCGTGAACACGGGCGCGGCGGGCGCGGTGTTCCTGCTGTATCGGCAGGGCAGCACGGATGCGCCGCGCACCTACACGGTGGAGGCCAAGAAGCGCCTTGCCGATCACGTCGCGACGAACGCCGACGGCAGCTACGACTTCGTCGTGCATGGGCCGAACGGGTTCCTGCGCCGGGTGGCGGGCAAGGCGGCGGCATCGCATAGCTGGTGGTCGCGCGAAGAGGCGCTGCCCGAAGTCGCCGAAGGCTACGACGTCGCGAACGGCAATCTGCAACTGCGCCTGAAGAACACCGGCAGCGGGCCGTGCACCTTCAGCGTGACGAACGACTACGAGCCTTCGAAGACCGTCACGCGGCGCGTGGCGGGCGGCGAGACCGCGCAGTTGTACCTGGATCTGCGCGCGTCGCACGGCTGGTACGACGTGCGCGTGAGGGTGGATACGGACAGCGCGTTCGCGCGCCGTTTCGCCGGGCACGTCGAAACGGGGTGCGACAGCATGAGCGATCCCGCGCTGTCGGCCTAAGCGGTACTGGCGAGGCTAGCGCGCGGGATGAGCGTCGCGCGCGGCCTCGCGTTCGATCCAGGCGAGAAACCGCTCGACGCGCGGCAAGTCGGCGTTCTGGCTCGGATAGACGAGATGATGCGCGCCGACTTCCACCGCATAGCTGGCGTCGAACACCGGCACGAGCACGCCCTCGCTGATCTTGACGGACGCAAGCATCAGGCTTTCCAGCGCGATGCCGAGCCCGAGCGCCGCCGTTTCGATCGACATGTACGAGCGGTCGAACGAGAAGTCGAAGGTCTTCTGCGGCGCGGACACGCCCGTTCTGCCGAACCATTGCTTCCACTGCACGAGCGGCGTCTCCGAATAGATCAGACGATGCGAGAGCAGGTCGTCCGGCGTCTTCACGGGATGGCGTTCGAGGTACTTCGGCGAGGCGAGCGGCGCGATGAATTCGCCGCGCAGGGTCCGCACTTCGAGATTGGTCCAGTTGCCATAGCCGTGGCGTATGTCGATGTCGTAATAGCCGTTCGAGAACGACACGTTTTCGTACGAGCACGCGAGGTTCAACTGGATATCGCCGTTGTCCTCCTGAAACGACGACAGGCGCGGCAAGAGCCACATGAGCCCGAAGCTCGGGCTCGAATGCACGCGCAGAATATCCACTTCCTTCTGGCTCGATGCGCGCTCGGTCGCGCGGCTCAGGTCCGCGAGCAGGCCCGTGACGTCGGACAGATAGCGTTCGCCGGCGGGCGTGAGCACGAGTCCGCGTCCGGAGCGCTGAAAGAGCGGCTGCCCGATGATGCCTTCCAGATTCGCGATCTGATGGCTCACCGCCGACGCCGACAGGCCCATTTCCTCTGCCGCGCGATTCACGCTTTTCGTGCGCGCGACGCTTTCGAACGCGACGATGGCCTTGAGCGGCGGGATACGCATAGGTGCTGTATATGGTTGTAGTCGGTTGTGGTCGAGTGTAAAGCACCGGCCCGCATTATCGGATTGTCGTCGGCCACGCGCGAGCGCCGTGCGCGGCACGCTCCATGCTGTGCCCTCCGTCAAACATCACATCCATACGCGGAGGCACACCATGGAATTCGAGTATCGTTCATGCAAGATTCACACGTCGGCGAGCATCGAGGACGGAACCATCGTCGGCAATGCGCGCATTTATATGCCGCCCGCGAACGAAGGCGACGACATTGAATCGCACGACATGGAGTTTCATCTCGCCTTCGTCGATGAAAACGAGGCGATTGCCTTCGCCCGCGAACGCGCGATGGCGTGGGTGGACGAACACGAGGCGCTTGCGCTCTGAACGAACGCCCGCAGCCTGCCATGCCCGCCGTCGTGCTCACGACGGCGGCTTGCTCTTGCTCTTCGAATTGACCGATCGTTCGCGAGCCGCATCCGGATTGTCCGCGTTCAACTGCTCGCGCGCGCGGTGGTAGTACTCGTCGGCCCGGCCGGCTTGCCGGCCTTCGGCCTCCCACATGTAATAGGCCAGCGTGCGAATGCGCTGTTCGAGGGCTTCACGCGTCATCGCGTCGCGTGCATCGTCGTCCTCGTGGTCCGGTGTGCTCGACATTCTCTCGTCCTGTGAAGTGGGCGCGCTGCGCGCAGTTCGATTCTAGGGCCGCGACGTCCGCCTTGGAAGTTGTCCACTGCATTCCCCGTGCCGGCGGAGCCGCAAACCTAATGCTGCGCTTCGAGCGCGCCCGGAATTAGCACCTTGCCGGCGTAGTTGAGCGCGCGATCCAGCGGTTCGATGCCGCTGAACGACATGTCCGCATAATCGAGCCGGCGGTAGAACGCGGTTTCCATCAGTTCGCCTTTCGTGCGTCGATAGAAGATGCGCCCTGCCAGATACAACTGCGGCTCGCCGGGCATGGGGGCGTGCGCGGGAATGACGCCGCCGAAGGTCGTGCGCGTATCGCCGTCGAACCACGCCCACCACTCGGCGTTCGCGTCGAGCAGCGTGCCCTTCGTGATGACCGAGGTGACCGTATAGCCCCAGCCCGCTCTCGGCAAAGCATGCCTCGCGTCGCGATACGTTCGCTTCAGTTCGAACAGACTGCGTACGATCTCGATGCGCGCGTCGCTCCGGTTTGCCACGGCCAGCGTCACGCGGCCGGGCTTTCCAGGGGCCGCGGTCGCCTTCAATAAAACGAGGGAGGTGTCCATGATGCTCGACTGCAAATTCAGTGAGTCCGGTGCGTAGTGACGATTAGTGAGCCAGTGCGTTCATCTCGCAGCGCGCGACCTGCTGGAACTCGGCGAGAAAGAGCAGACGATGGCTCTGCGTGGCGAAGCGTCCGAGTTCCAGCGTCTCGCCGGCCACGCGCAACGACAATCGCGTGCGCGCGCCTGTCTGCGCGACGAGAAGCACCGCCCAGCGCGCGTCGATCCGCCGCGTGCGCGTATAAGGCCCGCGCGCCGATTCGATGACGAGCGTGTGGCCGTGCAAGGTCACGATGTCGCCGTCCAGCGCGTGCCTTGCATGCCAGAAGAAGCACGACCAGATGATGCACGCGTGCAGGACTGCTAACCCGTAGAACACGACGTTGCCGTCGATCGCATGCATCGCGGTCGCGAAGACAACGGGGATGATCGAGAGGCTCGCGCAGACGCTCGCGAGGCCCGCCGGAGAACACGACGCGCGCCGGGCGAGAGACCATTGCTTCGGGGACGGATGGGCGAGCATGAGGACTCCTGCTTCACGTTGCGATGTCGGCGTGGCGGAAAAGCAATCCACAGTCCCGCGACAAGGCCGCTCTCGGCCGGCTCTTCATGGCGGAGGGGCATGTGGATTGCATCGTCCTCAGGAACCTCGATGAAGAAAGGAGTCGCCATGCACGCAACGACACGCAACATCATCCTGGGCTCGATGCTCGTAATAGCCGGCAACGTTCATGCGGCCGGCGGAGGACTCGGCTGCGGCGGAGGCGGCTGCGTGAACAACGGACAGGGCGGCAGCACGTCCGGCGGCGCGGGATCGTCGGCAGGACAATCGGCGGATGCTTCCGGTACGCAGCGGTCGTCCAACGTTTCGCCGGGCACGGTATCGAAGGGCGGGCAGGGAAGCGGCATGAGCCGCGACATGGGCGGCGCGATGACGCCCGGCGCGCAAAGCGGCAAGCCCTCGCCCGTCACGAAGCACGATGCCGGTGGCTCGCAGGGATGGTGAGCGCGGATCAGCCGGCCTCGCGCAGCGAGCCGAAGAGACCTCGCAGTGCCGTGCGCAGCAAGTCGCCCGATGTCGGCTTGCTGACGAAACTCATCGCGGGCGCATAGGTAAGCTCGAACACGAGCGCGCCGAGCACTTCGGGCTTGACGTCGAGGTCGGGATCGAACCGAAGCAGCACCTCGCCGAGCGCCTTCCATTGCGCGCGCAGCACCTTCTCCTGCGACTTCCGGAAGGCGTCCGTGGGCTTCGTCACGCGCGAGTATTCGAGTATCAGCATCGGCCAGTTACCGAGGCGCGAACTGCGCGTGGCCCATGCCGCAATGCGGTCGATGGCTTTCTCGATGCTCTGCGCGCCCTGTAAATCGGCCAGTATCTGATCGAGGCTCACGCGCCCGTGCTCTTCCAGCACGCCGAGGAAAAGCTCGTCCTTTCCCGCGAAATTCGAATAGACCGCGCCCTTGCTGAAACCGGCCTCGTCGGCGATGCGGTCGAGCGAGGCGGCGGCGTAGCCATCGCGGGCGAAGTGCTCTTTCGCGACCGACAGTAACCGCTGCCGCGTAAGCGCCTGAGTTTCCTCGCGCGAAAGCCTTGCCATGTTCGAATCCTCTCGATGTTGAATATTGCCGACGCTCGATACTAGCAAGTAAGGGCAGCACCGGATAGATTCGTGTTAGCATCCGGATACTCTACGGTATCCGAAAACCGGCAAGTATGCGAAATCACTATGAGGCCGAAGGCATGTACAAGAAGGGCGCCGCGCTCGAATTGCAGTTCTCATCGGCGCGGCTGAACAACGGCGCGGGCGATCCGTACTGGATCGATCTGACTGCGCAGGAAGCCATGCGGCTGCACGCTGAACTCGGCGCATTTCTGGCGAAAGGGATCGATGCGCAGGCAGGTCCGCTCATCGTCTCACTCGACGAAGACGCGCAGCGCGAATCCCGCGAATCGGATCGCCGGGGCGGCGCGCCCGAACCTGCGGCGTCCGCGTTCACCCAATGGGTCTGCCTGATCTGCGGATGGATCTACGACGAAGCCGCGGGCGATCCCGAGCACGGCATTGCACCGGGTACGCGCTGGCGCGACGTGCCCGATGACTGGCGCTGTCCGCTCTGCGACGTCGGCAAGGACGACTTCGCGCTCGTGGAGTTTTGATAGTCGGTGCTGCCGCTTCAAGCCAGCGCGCCCAAGGCCACGCCATCGGCTTGCCCATCCGCACGCAACTAACGGTCTTCCCAGACCGCTTCCGCAGAACGGTCACGGGCCGAGCGCCCATGACCGCTACTTCACTAAGGCTTACAGAACCGCCAGCGCGCCGAGCTTCCCGATGGTATCCGCGCACGCATGCGCCGCTTCTCGGCCTTTCACGAGGAAATGATCGTGAAAGAAGCCGACGTGCTCGTCCCCGTGATGGAAATGATGCGGCGTGAGCACGGCGGAAAACACCGGTGTGCCTGTTTCGAGCTGCACCTGCATCAACCCGTTGATCACCGCCTGCGCGACGAATTCGTGCCGGTAGATGCCGCCATCGACCACCAATCCTGCCGCCACGATGCCCGCATAACGCCCGCTCTGGGCGAGCCGCTTCGCGTGCAGCGGAATCTCGAAGGCGCCGGCGACTTCGAAAAGATCGACGTCGTCGCGCGCATAGCCCTGTTCTTCGATCGCCTGCAGAAAGGACGTCTTGCACTGATCGACGATATCGCGATGCCAGCAAGCCTGAACGAACGCAATGCGAGGACGGTGAGCGCCCGCAGCCTGTACTGCCTGTGATTCGTTGAAATTGGATGTGTTCATGGACTTCAGCCTGTTTGTGTGAACAGGGCGAAGGACGGCCGCGAGCCTCCCGAAGAAGGCGCGCGCACCGTCCTGTTCTCTTTCATCCGGACTATACCGTCGGCCCCGGAATCCAACCGGGTCTGCCGACATCGCCCCATGCCATCTTTCGATGATCCAGGCCGAGCAGCTCGCGGGCTACGTCCGCATGGGACGATTACCGCCGGTGGGGAATTGCACCCCGCCCCGAGAACGTGTCCTTCGTATGATCGAAGAACGCAGGTACGGTATCACGACGCGAAGCCGCTGCGCGGAATTCCCCGTGTCGCTTGAGGTTAATGCGGCTCGAGGTTGATGAGGGATTTCGACGGAAGCGATTCCATCGCGCGCGATCTATAATGCCTGCATCGAAGTCTCGCCCCGGAGAGCATCATGAAATCGACGGAACCGTCGTCCGCACCGTCGCTGTCGGACTTTCTGTGCTTTGCCGTGTACTCGGCGAATCTCGCGTTCGGCAAGGCGTACAAGCCCATTCTCGAAGAACTCGGCCTGACCTACACGCAGTACATCACCATCATCGCGTTGTGGGAAGAAGACGATCAGACCGTCGGCAGGCTGGGGGAGAAGCTCTTTCTCGAATCCAACACGCTCACGCCGATCCTGAAGAAGCTCGAAGCGATGGGCTACGTACAAAGACAGCGCGACCCCGCCGACGAGCGCCAGGTGCGCGTGAGCCTGACCAGAGAAGGCCGCCGGCTGCGCGAGAAGGGCGGCAAAATGGATCTCGTCGCAGCCACCGGTCTCAAGCCCGCCGAATTCGTGAAGGTGCAGAAGGCGATCGTCACGCTGCGCGAGAACCTTGTCCGCTCAGTCAACGAAACGGCCTGACGTAGCGCCGGCGCCAACCGCGAAAGAGCACGCATGCAACGAAGGTTCGACGACCTGCTGCTCGGCAGTATCGAGCTTTTCTGCCTCGCAGCCGAACTGGAGAGCTTCACGCTCGCCGCGAATGCCGCGAGCGTCAATCCGGCGGCGGTGAGCCGGTCGGTCGCGCGGCTAGAAGAGCGCCTCGGCGTACGGCTTTTCGTGCGCACGACACGGCAAATTCGTCTGACCGATTCGGGCCGTCGTTATTACGAACGCTGTCGGCAGGCGCTCGGCGAACTGGTCGATGCCGAACGCGAAGTGACCGGTCAGCAAACCACGCCCGCGGGCGTGCTGCGCATCAGCATGCCGACGCCGTACGGGCATTACCGCGTCTTGCCGCTTTTGCCTGCATTTCGCGAGCGCTATCCGGATGTCAGCATCGAGACGCATCTGAGCAACCGCAACATCGAGTTCGCGGAAGACGGCTTCGATCTCGCGATACGCGGCCGCGCGCCGGACGATTCCTCGCTCATTGCCCGCAAGCTCGAAGACGCGGAGATGGTCGTCGTCGCGACGCCCGCGTATCTGAAGCGCAAGGGCGTGCCCGAGTCGCCCGGCGATCTTGCAGCGCACGAGTGCATTCAGTTCGAGCGGCCGAGCAGCGGGCGCAATATCGCCTGGACGTTTCGCGATGCATCGGGCGATACCGATATCGTCACGCGAGGCGCCTATGGCTCGTCGGGAGACGCGCTTGCGGGCGTCACGCTCGCGCGAGCGGGCGCGGGCCTCTTTCAGACGTACCGCTTCATCGTCGAAGAAGACCTGCGCGCGGGGCGTCTTGTCGAAGTGCTCTCCGACTACCGCGGCACGCGCCCGTTCATTCTGCTGTATCCGCACGCGCGGCACCTGTCGTCGCGCGTCAGGGTGTTTGTCGACTTCCTCTTCGAACACCTGCCGCGCGCACGCGCCGACCGAGCGCCGCGGTAAAGCGTCAACCCGCCTTGGCCGCTAGCTTCTTGCGGTAGTCCTGCACCGGCAGTCCGCCCCAGCCCCAGTTCTCCAGCTCGACTTCCTCTATCACGACGAACGTCGCTTCGAGCGGCTTGTGCAACACGTCGAGCAATAGCCGGCTCGCGCCCGCGATCAGCCGCGCCTTTTCGTCGGCGGTGATCGCATTCGCGCCGGGCCGCGTGCCTTCGCGCGTGACCTGAATGGTGACGATAGGCATATCAGACTCCTGTGAAATGGCTATTCAATGGCCCGCGCTTTGGCCGCCATCGACGTGCAGGATTTCGCCCGTGATGAACGGGGCATCGTCGAGAAAGAGGATCGCATTGACGACATCGCGCATCTCGCCCATGTGGCCCACCGGATGCAGCGCCGACAACGCGGCGTGCGTGTGCTCGGGATGCATCGGCGATTTGATCACGCCCGGCGATACCGCGTTCACCCGCACCCCCGAACGAGCGTACTCGATGGCGAGCGATTTCGTCGCCGCGTTCAGGCCGCCCTTCGTGAGCGAAGCCAGCACCGAAGGCACGCCGCTGATCGGGTGATCGACGAGACTCGTCGTCACGGTGACGATATGCCCGCTGCCTGCTTCCTGCATGTGCGCGATGACGCGCTGCGTGATGTGAAAAAAGCCGTCCACGTTCACGCGCTGAATCGCTGCATAGTCCTCCGATGTGTACTGTGTGAACGGCTTGGCGATGAAAATGCCCGCGTTGTTGACCAGCGTGTCGATGCGCCCGAATCGTTTGATGGCGGTCGCGACGATGCGCTCGGCAGTACCCGCATCGGCGATATCGCCAGCGATCGTGATGAGATTGTTGTCGACCGATTCGCCGATGGAACGCGAAGTCGCAATGACACGATGGCCGCGTTCGCGAAAAGCCTTCACGGTTTCGGCGCCAATGCCTTGCGACGCGCCGGTGACGATGACCACTTTGCTTGCATTCATGATGAGCCTCTGACGGTGTGAGTGTCGGCTGTCTGGCCGTTCGAATCGACGGATCCGATGGAGGCTCACTGTAGGCGCGCGCCGCCGCACCGCGAACACCCACGGCGGACAAACACTATTGCGCGGCAGGAACAAAAGGAACAAGAGACGGCTATTGCCGGCTTAAGCATAAGCAATTGACACGCAGGAGCCGATCAAGCAGTATGGCGCAACCGATTAGATCGGATGCGATCTAAATACCGGCCTTTCATTCATTGAGGAAAACATCATGTCCAAGATCGAAAAGGTACTGTACACGGCGAAGACCCACACATCCGGCGGGCGCGACGGCACCGCGCGCAGCTCCGACGGCCGTCTGGATATCGACTTGTCGTCGCCCGGCAGCGCAGGCAAGGGCACCAACCCGGAGCAACTCTTCGCGGCGGGCTGGTCGGCGTGCTTCATCGGCGCAATCGGGCTCGCGGCGCGCAAGCTCAAGGTGACGCTGCCGCCTGACTTGTCCGTGGACGCGGAAGTGGATCTCGGCATGACAGGCGACGCCTACTTGCTCGGCGCGCGCCTGAACGTGAGTCTGCCCGGCGTTGAACACGACGTGGCGCGCGCGCTCGTCGATGCGGCTCACGAAACCTGCCCGTATTCGAAAGCGACGCGCGGCAATATCGAGGTCGAGATCAACCTCGTCTAAGCGAGCTGCGGCGGGTAGCGCTAATCAGCCTTGACGCCGATGGTTTTCGCAAAGCATCGGGCGTCGGGCTGATGAACGTAGATGCCGTAACGGGCCGTCGGCGTGAAGCCGTTACGCTCATAGAACGCAATGGCGCGCCGGTTGAACGAGCGCGTTTCGAGCAGCAGCGTGTGATAGCCGACCGCAGCCGCATCCGCTTCGAGCTGCGCCAGAATGGCTTTGCCCACGCCGCACGTATTCGGCCTGCTGTAAATGCGCTTGAGCTCGGCCACACCGTAATCGAAGCGCCTGAACGCGCCGCATCCGAGGGCGAGGCCCTGCGTCGTTCGCGCGACGACGAATGCGCCGCGTGCCGAACACGCATCTTCCGGAGAAAAGCGGCTTTGGCCGCCGTCGCCGGAAAACACGGCGAGCATGGCGCTCAGTTCGTCGAGCAGGGCCTGCGCTTCCAGCGACCACGGGTCTTCACGTCGGACAAGAATGGCTGTCTCAAAGGGCGTCACGGCGGGGGCTCCTTGGCTTGTCAACAGTGGCCCGACGAGTCGAGCAAACCCCGGTCCCGCCGCCGCCTTACGAGGCGTTTGGAACGCGCGTTCGGCTAGTGAGCAGCGCGATGAACCGTTCCGCCATCGGCGAGAGCACGCCGGTCTTGCGCGTCACGATGCCATATGTCTGCGATGGCGAGCGCAACGTCACCGGAAGAATGCGCAGCATCTTGTGCTGCGCGAAGAAGTTGGCGATATCGGTGGGCAGCACGGACACGAGGTCCTTGCTCTGGTTGAGCAGCGCGACCGTGACGAACGTGGATGCCGTCGAGATCGTGTTGGCGGGCATGGCGACGCCCGCGAGGTCCATCTCGCGTTCCAGCAGTTCGCGCAATGGCATCTGACTCGGGTACGTGACCCAGCGGCAGTGCGCGAGATCGCGCATCTGAACGTGGCTGCGCGACTTCGTCGCGTGCCGGTAGCCGACCACCACAGAGAGCGGCTCGTCCGCGAGCTTCCAGTAGCGGTATTTCGAAGGCTGTTCGCTGACCGCCGATCTGCCGATCACGAGATCGAGAACGCCTTCATCCAGTTGCAGCAGCATGCGCGCGCTCGTGTCCTCGACGATTTCCACCGACACATGCGGCTGGTCCGCGTGCAACGCATCGAGCGCGGGCACGACGACAGCCGGAATCGCGCCCATGATCGCGCCGATCGCAAGACGCCCGCCGCGCCCCGACTGAATCTCCGCGATGTCCTGACACAAGAGCGTCAAGTCCGTGGTCAGTAGCCGCGCATATTGAATCACGCGATGCCCGTACTGATTCGGCAGCATGCCGCTCGCCGAGCGCTCGAAGAGGGGCGTGTCGAATAGCGCCTCCAGTTCATGCAACGCCTTGCTCGCCGCCGATTGTGTAACGGCCATGACCGCCGCGGCCTTGTGCAGCGACTTGTGTTCGTCGAGCGCAATCAGCAATTGAAGCTGTTTCATTCTGAGTCTCGACAGCAGCATCTGGACCGTGTTCATCGGCGAGTCGCGGGGCAAGTAGGAGAAGTGATCAGGGGATGGAAACAATTCAATATACATGCCGCGTCCGCCAACCGTATAGTCGGTTTCGGAGACGACACTCGAGAAACCCGTTACGGGTTCACATCATGCAGAACGCAAGCCAGAACATAACTGGCCGGCTCGACGAAGCCAGGCCACGATCCCCCGTTATTCGCCTGCACCGTGACGACGACGTAGTCATCGCGCGAGAGCAACTGGTCGGCGGGGCGCGGCTCCCCGACGAAGCCATCACCGTATCCGGACTCATTCCGCCGGGCCACAAGATCGCGACGCGCGCTATCCACGAAGGCGAAGCGGTGCGGCGCTACGGCCAGATCATCGGCTTCGCGAGCCGCGCCATTGCGCCGGGCGAGCACGTTCACACGCACAACGTCGCGATGGGCGAATTCGATCGCGACTACGCGTTCAGCGCAAGCGCCCGCGCCACGCAGTACGCGAAGACGCCCGCCACGTTCAACGGCATCGTGCGTCCGGACGGGCGCGTGGCGACGCGCAATTACATCGGCATTCTGACCTCGGTGAACTGCTCGGCGACCGTCGCCCGCGCGATTGCCGATCACTTCCGCCGCGACACGAACCCCGCGAGCCTCGCAGCGTATCCGAACGTGGACGGCGTCGTCGCATTGACGCACGGCGCGGGCTGCGCGGTGGACCCCGAAGGCGAAGGGCTCGCGATGCTCCAGCGAACGCTCGGCGGCTATGCGACGCACGCGAACTTCGCGGGCGTCCTCGTGATCGGACTCGGTTGCGAGACGAACCAGATTTCGCGCATTCTGGAAACGCAGGGCCTCAGCGAAGCGCCGTTTCTCCAGACGTTCAGCATTCAGGAAACCGGTGGCACCGCAAAGACGGTGGCGCACGGCATCGAGGTGGTGAAGGGCATGCTCGCTTCCGCGAACCGCGTGGAGCGCCAGCCGGTGCCGGCATCGCATTTGATCGTCGGACTGCAATGCGGCGGCTCGGATGGCTATTCGGGCATCTCCGCGAATCCAGCGCTCGGCGCAGCCGTGGACCTGCTCGTGGCGCACGGCGGCACCGCGATTCTCTCCGAAACGCCCGAGATCTACGGCGCGGAGCATCTGCTCACGCGCCGCGCGATCAATCGTGAGGTCGGCGAAAAGCTCGTCGCGCGCATCCACTGGTGGGAAGACTATTGCGCGCGCAACCGCGCCGCGATGAACAACAATCCGTCGGCGGGCAACAAGGCCGGCGGCTTGACCACCGTGCTCGAAAAGTCGCTCGGCGGCATCGCGAAGGCGGGCAATACGAATCTCGTCGAAGTCTACGAATATGCGCAGCGCGTGGATGCAAAGGGCCTCGTCTTCATGGACACGCCCGGCTACGACCCGATCTCCGCGACAGGGCAGGTGGCAGGCGGCGCGAACCTGATCTGCTTCACGACGGGACGCGGCTCGGCCTACGGCTGCGCGCCGTCGCCTTCGCTCAAGATCGCGACCAACGACGCGCTGTGGAACCGCCAGCAGGAAGACATGGACCTGAACTGCGGCCCGATTCTGAGCGGCGAGAAGAGCATCGAGGAAATGGGCGAAGCCCTCTTCCAGCTCATGCTCGACACGGCATCGGGCGAGCGCACCCGCAGCGAGATTCACGGCTACGGCCAGAATGAATTCGTGCCCTGGCAGATCGGCGCGATTACCTGAAGGCGCATGGAAGTCCGGTTACATCCGGTACTCAACCCTTAACCATCGCATTCCTAACTATGAATAATACGACCTCATACCGCGGTGTCTTTCCCGTCGTTCCGACGATCTTCGACGAAGCGGGGCAGCTCGATCTCGAAGGCCAGAAGCGTTGCGTCGACTTCATGATCGATGCCGGTTCCAACGGCCTGTGCATTCTCGCCAACTTCTCCGAGCAATTCGCGTTGTCCGATGAAGAACGCGACACGGTGATGCGCGTGGTGCTCGAACACGTGGCCGGCCGCGTGCCGGTGATCGTCACGACGACGCATTTCAGCACCGACGTCTGCGCACGCCGCAGCCGCGCCGCGCAGGATGCGGGCGCGGCGATGGTCATGATCATGCCGCCGTATCACGGCGCGACCATCCGCGTGACCGAGAAGGGCATCTACGAGTTCTTCGGCAAGGTGTCGGATGCGATCGGCATTCCGATCATGATTCAGGACGCGCCGGTGGCCGGCACGCCGCTGTCCGCGCCGTTTCTCGCACGCATGGCGCGCGAGATCGAGAACGTCGCGTACTTCAAGATCGAAACGGCACAGGCTGCCTCGAAGCTGCGCGAGCTGATCGAACTGGGCGGCGACAGCGTCGTGGGTCCGTGGGACGGCGAAGAAGCCATCACGCTGATGCCTGATCTCGAAGCGGGCGCGACCGGCTCGATGACCGGCGGCGGCTATCCGGACGGCATCCGCAAGATCGTCGATGCCTACGCGAGCGGCGACAAGGAACAGGCGGCATCGCTCTATCAGCAGTGGCTTCCGCTCATCAACTACGAGAACCGCCAGTGCGGACTCTCGGCCTGCAAGATCCTGATGAAGGAAGGCGGCGTGATCGGCTCCGACGCGGTACGTCACCCGTTTGCGTCCGTGCATCCGAAGACGCGCGAAGGCCTGCTCGAAGTCGCGCGCCGGCTCGATCCGCTGGTGCTGCGCTGGGGCCACTGAAGCACTCATGCATGACGAGCGAGCGATTCCGCTCGCCTGAACTATAAGACTGGTTAGGAGACGGACAATGGATGTGTCCAGCAGTAGTCGTGCGCAAGCCGTGAAGATGACGAATGTGCGGTGGAAGATCTTCCTTCTGCTGCTGATGCTCGTGTCCATCAATTACATCGACCGTGCGGCGCTTTCGGTCGCGATGCCCGCCATCTCGCAGGAGTTCAGCCTCACGCCGGAACGGCAGGGAATCATTTTGAGCTCCTTTTTCTGGACCTATCTGTTCATGCAGGTTCCGTCGGGCATGCTGGCGGACCGTCTGAAGCCGCGCGCATTGATCGCCGCCGCTACCGTCGGCTGGGGCTTCTTTCAGGCGCTCGGCGCGCTCAGTACCGGCTGGTTCCTGCTGTTGCTGACGCGCCTCGGCCTCGGCGTGACCGAAGCGCCGATCTATCCGGGCGGCGGCAAGCTGAATGCGCTGTGGCTCACGAAGAACGAAAAGACGCGCGGCGCGGCGCTGCTGGACGGCGGCAGCGCGCTCGGCTCGGGCGTCGGCGCGATCGTCGTGGCAACGCTGATGACGGTGCTCGGCTCGTGGCGCGCGGCGTTCGTCGTCGCGGGCGTCGGCACCATCCTGTGCGGCGTGTGGGCGTGGTGGTATATCCGCAATACGCCGCGCGAACATCCGTCGATCAGCGAGGAAGAGGCCGCATACATCGAGCGCGCGCACGCCGAGGAAGACGCGAACGAGCCGAAGGTCGCGGCGGGCGGGTCGCTGTTTCGCTTCTTCGCGTACCGGTCCGTGTGGGGCATGTGCCTGAGCCATACCTGCACCAACCTGATCTTCTTCGGGCTGATGACGTGGCTGCCGACGTACCTGTTCAAGGTCCACGGCTTCGATCTCAAGTCGCTGGGCGGCGCGACGTTCCTGATCTTCTTCTGCGGCTTCGTGGGCGAAGTGCTCGGCGGTCAGCTCGCCGACAAGTGGAAGGCGTCGGGTGCGAGTGCGAACCTCGTGTATCGCTCGATGATGATTATCGGCGCGGCGGCCGTCGCGTTGTCGATGCTCGGCGTCGCCTTCGTGAAGACACCGTTCCTGGTCGTGACGCTGCTGTGCGTGGCGCTCTTCTTCCTGCGCTGGAACGGCGGCTGCAACTGGGCGACGCCCGCGATGCTCGCGACGCGTGCGCGCACCGGCACGCTCAACGGCATCATGAACTTCGTCGGCAATATCGCGGGCATCTTCGTGCCGATCTTCATCGGCTATATCGTGCAGACGACGGGCTCGTATTTCCTCGCGTTGATGTTCTTCGTCGCGGTGGCCGTGTTCCAAGTGCTGTCGGTGCTCAACATCAACTATCAACGCAAGCTGCCGGTATAACGGACAGTACAGCAGGTATAGGTACGCGGTACCTGCATCGACTCCGGGCAACGCAGAGTCGATGCAGAAGCCGTCACTTTCTGAGCGCAACGTCAATGAACACGAACAACATGAGCCTGAACGAAACGGCATCTGCCGCGCGCATCGAACGCGTCGGCATGATCGGACTGGGACTGATGGGTAGCGCCATCGCCTCGCAGGTGATGAAGAAGGGATTCAAGCTCTCGGTGGTCGGGCACCGCAGCCGTCAGGCGCTTGAAGGACTGGTCGCGCAGGGCGCGACCGAACTCGGCAGCGCCGCCGAACTCGCGCGCAACGTGGATGTGGTGATCGTATGCGTCACGGGCACGCCGCACGTGCGCGATGCCGTGTTCCGCGAAGACGGTCTGCTCGCGGGGGCGCACGACGGTCTGATCGTGATCGACAGCACGACGGCCGATGCCGACTTCGCCGCCGAAGCGGCCAGCGCATTCGGCGAGAAGGGCGCTGCGTTCCTCGATGCGCCCGTCAACCGCACGCCGAAGGAAGCGCGCGAGGGCCGGCTCAACGTGCTGGTGGGCGGCGATGCAGCGGTGCTCGACCGCGTGCGGCCGCTCATGGCCGCGTACGGGGAGACGGTGCATCATCTGGGCGCGCACGGATCGGGCTATCGCGCGAAGCTCATTCACAACTTCATTGCGCAGGCGAACGGCGCGATTCTCGCTGAGGCATTCGGCACGGCCGCGAAAGCGCAGTTGAACCTGCATGAGTTCGCGGCGGTGTGCCGTCTGAGCGGCGCGCATAGCAAGACTTTCGATCGTCTCATCCCGTATCTGCTCGAAGGCGACGACAGCGGACAACAGTTCGCAATCCGAAATGCTGCGAAGGACATGCGCTCGTATAGCCAGCTCGCGGCTTCGTATTCATCGACCGACATTCTGGCCGAAGCCGTGCGGCAGATTTACGTGCTCGGCATCAACCTCGGCCACGGCGACGAATACGTGCCGCATATGTTCGATGTCGTTGCCGAGTTGAACGGCACGAAACAGAACGGCTGATATCTCCGGGCGGCCTAATCGTCGAAGCCGCTTTCGGCGAGCAGGTCCGCCACGCTGTGATGAAGCGCCGGATCGAACTGCGTCTGCCGCGCGTTGAAGCCGATCGAATAGCCGCGATGCACGCGCGCTTCGCGTTGACGCAGCGCGTGACGCAGCCGTTCGACCAGTTCGTCGGCGTCCTCGGCGCTCGTGTCGGTGAGCAGCACGGCGAACTCGTCGCCACTCAGCCGCGCGATCACGTCGCTTTCGGCGAGCACATCGCGCAGCACGTCGGAGAACGTCTGCAACGCGCGGTCGCCTTCGGCGTGGCCGTAGGTATCGTTTATCTCGCGAAAACCGTCCAGGTCGATCAGAAGCAGCGTGGCCTCGCGCGCGAGCCGCTTACAGACGTTCAGCGTATGTTGCGCGAGCGTCTCGAAGCCGCGCCGGTTGGAAAGCAGCGTCAGTTCGTCGATGGTCGCGAGTTGCAGCGCGGCCACTTCCTGTTCCGCCATGCGGCCGAGGTCGCGCAAGAGCCGACGGTCTTCCGCGCCGAATGCGCGCGGCTGCTGGTCGATGAGACACAGCGTGCCGAGCTTCGCGCCGTTGGGCAGGCTCAGCGGATAGCCCGCATAAAAGCGGATGAACGGCGGGCCGATGACGAGCGGATTGTCGTGGAAGCGCGCGTCGGCGCGGGCATCGGGCACGATCAACACGTCGCTGCCGCCGATGGCATGTGCGCAGAACGAAACATCGCGCGACGTTTGACGCGTCTTGAGGCCGGTGCATGACTTGAACCACTGACGATTTTCGTCGACCAGACTCACCAGTGCGATGGGCACGTCGAACAGGCGCTTGGCGAGCCGCGTCAGGCGGTCGAAGCGCTCTTCGGGCGCGGTATCGAGGATATTCAGTGCGCGCAGCGCGGCAATGCGCTCGCTTTCGTTCGCAGGCTTAATAGGGACAAGCATTGGTGTCGGCAACGGCTTGCGGATGCCCGAGCGGGCGGGAGAACTTAAGACTATTCTACCGTCTGACGGCTGAAGCTGAGGCGCCGATGCAGCGAATATCCGCCGGGCCAGCGCGGCGCGAACCGCGCTGGCCCGATGCGTAGAAGCGCGTGCCTTACCATCCGCCGCGTGATCCGCCGCCGCCCGGCGAAGGCGTGTTCTGCGGGCTCGTCACGCCGGACGACATGTTGCGCGTCGCGCCCGGCGGCTGCATGCCGCCCCGGCCCGGCGCTGCGCTCATGGTGCCGTCGTTCGCGCCGCCGATGCCGCCGCCGTTGCTCGGCCCCGACGTGTTCGCGCCGGTCGCGCCGGACAGTCCGTTGACGCCGTTCGTCCCTGTGCCCGCGCCGCTCGTTCCGCCGACGGCGCCGCCCGCCGCGCCGCCGATCATGCCGCCACCCGCGTCCGCCGCGCCGGCCACATTCACGCCGCCTGACAGTGCGATCGCAAGCGCAGTCACTGCAAGTTTCGCTTTCATTTCGAATCTCCCACTGGATGCATACGGGAGCATTGCGCGCAAGCGTCGTGCCGCGCCATGGGATGGATGCGACGCAAAGCGATTGGTCTGGACGCGGCTTCCCGGCGCTTTCGCGCCACGATGCCCGCCCGCCATTTCTCGGACGAACGGGTCGCCAGGCGGTCTCGCGATGAATCGCCTGCGGGCATCGCTGCTTTTGCCGGGCTTCACTGTGACGGCGAACGCGCACGCGCGCGAACGCCGCTCGCTGCCGCAACGTATCAGCGCAACGGAGCAATGCCTTGCGCGACACCGGACGGCATACAGATATGCTTGATCTCGGTGAAGTCGGCGAGCGCGTCGTAGCCATGCAGACGCCCGAGGCCGCTTTGCCGGTAGCCGCCGGTTTCCGCTTCCGCGAAGAGCTTGTTGTGGTCGTTGATCCAGACCGTGCCGTTACGCAGCGCACGCGCCATGCGAAAGGCGCGCGGGCCGTCGTGCGTCCATACGCTGGCTGACAGGCCGAAGACCGTGTCATTGGCCTTCGCGAGAGCTTCCTGCTCGCTCTCGAACACTTCCAGCGTGACGAACGGCCCGAAGATTTCGTCCTGACAAAAGAACGCCTTCGGGTCGCCGTGCTCGACGAGCGTCGGCGAAAGAAACGCGTGGCCCGAGCGCGCGCCGCGCAACAGCACGCGATCCGCCATGTCGCAAGCGCGTTCGATCGTGCGGTCCACTGCATCGCGCGTGGGCGCATCGATGAGCGCGCCGATATCCGTCGCCGGATCGATGCCCGGTCCCACTTTCAGCGCGGCAAGCGCGCCCGCGAGATGCTCGCGCATTTCGGCCGCGCGCGACGCATGCACCAGCACGCGACGCGCGGCCGTGCATTGCTGACCGGAGATGATGGTCGCGGCGCGCGCGAGACGCGGCGCGATGGCGGCGATGTCGGCATCGTCGAACACGAGGCAGCATGACTTGCCGCCGAGTTCGAGCGAGAGCTTCTTCATGCTGTCCGCCGCCGCGGCCATGATCTTCTTGCCGGTCGCGGTCGATCCCGTGAAGCTCACCACGTCCACGCCGTGCGAATCCGCGAGCCGTTGACTGGCGGCGTGCGCCTGTTCGTTCACGAGATTGACAGCGCCCTTCGGCAACGCGGTGTGCTCGAAGCAGCGCAGCATCGCGGCCGTGACGAGCGAGGTCTGCGCGGCCGGCTTCACGACCGCCGTGCAGCCCGCCGCGAGCGCGGGCGCGAGCGAGCGCACGAGCAAGACGGCCGGCGCGTTCCACGGCACGATGATCGCCGCGACGCCCGCAGCTTCGCGCAGCATCGTGGAGAGGGTGCCGGGTTCCGGTTCGAGCACATGACCCGCGATATGCCGCGCGAGCCCCGCGTAATACCGCACCTCCGATATGGCGCCCGAAATCTCGCCGCGCGATTGCGCAATGGCCTTGCCATTCTCGCGCGTGAGCAGCGTCGCGAGCGAATCACGCTGCTGTTCGAGCGCTGCGGCCCACGCGAGCAGCACGTCCTGGCGCAAACGCGCGTCCTGCGCCCACGTCGTGCCGTCGAACACATGGCGCGCGGCGGCGATGGCGGCGTCCGCTTCGTGCGCGCCGCCGTCGGCGTATAGGCCGATGGCTTCGCCCGTCGCGGGGTCGATGCTGTCGATCGTGGGCGTGCCGGTCCATTCGCCGCCTATCCAGTGCAATGCGTTCATCGTGTTCGTTCCTTCATTGGGGTGATGTATCGGACACCGAAGTATTCGATGCTTGATGCAGTTCGTCGCCGATGATCGCGATAAGCGCCTCCGCTGCCGCGCTCAGCGGCCGGCGCGGATGACTCACGCACACGATATGGCGCACGATGCGCGGCGCGAGAATGGGGCACGCGCGCAAGGTGCCGTGCCGCGCGGCGCGTTCGACCACGATGCGCGGAAGAATCGTCGCAAAGCGCGTGTGCTCGACGAGCTTGAGAATGGTGGAAAGCACGTCGATTTCGAAGCGCGGCGCGAGCAGCACGTCTTCGTGTTGCGCGGCGCTGTCGAGCACGCCGCGCAGACCGTGGCGCTTGGTCGGCAAGACGAGTTCGAGCTCGGGTAACTGCGCCAGTTCTATCGCGTGCGGCAAGTCGGGGCCGTGCGCGGCGCTGGTTGCGAGCACCATCTCTTCGTCCAGCAGCGGGCGCGAATCGAGCGAAAGGCGCGCGCGCGGCTTGTTGATGATCGCCGCATCCAGTTGGCCGCCCGCCACCCAGTCGATGAACGTCGCGCTGTAGCCATCGGCGACAGTCACTTCGACATCCGGATAACGCGCATGAAAACGCGAGAGCGAGTCGGCGAGCACGCTCTCCGTGACCGACGCGATCAGCCCGATGCCCACGTGTCCCGTCACGACTTCATCGCGCTGCACGAGCTGCTGCCGCGCGTGCGCGAGGTCGCGCATGATCGGCAGAAAGAGGCGATACATGAGCCGCCCCGCCGCGGTCGGCGCCATGCCATGCGCGCCCCGTTCGAAGAGTTGCTGATGCAGTTCGTCTTCGAGCTTGGCGATCTGCATGCTCAACGCGGGCTGCACGATGTTCAGGCGTTTGGCCGCACGCGTGACGGAGCCGTCTTCGAAAAGCGCGATGAAGTACTGGATTTGCTTGAGGTCCATCTGATCCCTTCCTCATCAGCAACGCTAATAGCTTTGCGCCGGGTTATCACTATGCGTCAAACGCGGCCTGTACGCGCCGCGTCGAGTTGCGCCCGACTGGGCGGCGTATCGAAGGCATCCATTGATACGTAACTGTAAGAACGCTGTCATCGGGGCTAACACGGATATAAGACGCGATGATTCGGCGCATCAGAAAACAGTATTAGAACTTATGGAGTGATCTCGCTACGCTTCAACCATGCGCTTGCTGCGGCATTTCCGATCAACGGCAGGCAATGGATGGAGACACCAATGAACTCACGCGATGCCGCAACGAACGGCATTTCCACATTTGCATGGGCCTGCCAGGGCGCCGATGCGGGCTCGCTCTCGCTGCGCGACTGGCTCGCGCATCTCGCGAAAACCGGACGCGTCGCGACTATCGGCAAGCCCGTCGCGCTCGAACATGAACTCGCGGCCATCGCCAAGCGGCTCGACGGCACGCAAGCGGCCTTCTTCACGCGTCCGGGCGGACATTCGGTGCCGGTCGTGAGCGGCTTCATGGCGAAGCGCGCATGGATCGCCGAAGCGATGGGCGTCGAAGAAGCCGGACTGCTCGCGCGATTCTCCGCTGCGGCCGCCGCGCCGCTCGCGTCGAAAGTGGTCGAGCGTGACGACGCGCCGTGCCAGCAAGTGGTGCATACGAACGGCATCGACCTGCACGCGCTCTTGCCGATTCCCACGCACAGCGAGCACGACAACGGCCCGTACATCACGGCGGGTCTCGTGATCGCGCGCAATCCGCGCACGGGCGTGCAGAACGTGTCCATCAACCGTATTCAGGTGCATGGCCGCGACCGCATGGCAATTCTGCTGCTGCCGCGCCATCTGTACGCATTCCATCGCGCCGCCGAAGAAGCGGGCGATGCGCTCGACGTGGCCGTCGCCATCGGCGTCGATCCGCTCACGATGCTCGCGTCGCAAGCCATCACGCCGATCGATCACGACGAGCTGGAAATCGCGGGCGCGCTGCACGGCGCGCCGCTGCCGGTCGTGTCGTGCGTGACGAACGGCGTGCATGTGCCGGCGTTCGCGGAGGTCATCATCGAAGGGCGCATTCTGCCGAACGTGCGCGAGCCGGAAGGCCCCTTCGGCGAGTTCCCGAAGTACTACAGCGCGAAGGAATCGCGCGAAGTCATCGAAGTGACGGCAGTCACGCATCGGCGCGATCCGATCTTTCATACGATCGTGCCGGCCGAGATGGAGCATCTGCTGCTCGGCGCGATTCCGCGTGAAGCCACGCTGCTCGCGCATCTTCAGCGCAGCCATCCTTCGGTCAAGGACGTGCATCTTTCGGTGGGCGGCGTGTGCCGCTATCACCTGTGGGTGCAGTTCGACAAGAAGCGCGAAGGCGAGGCGAAGAACGTGATTCTCTGCGCGTTCGGCGCGCACTACGACATCAAGCAGGTCGTCGTCGTGGATACCGATGTGGACGTGCACGATCCCGCCGAGATCGAATGGGCGATCGCCACGCGCTTTCAGGCCGACCGCGATCTCGTCGTGGTGGCGGGCGCGCAAGGCTCGCCGCTCGATCCTTCGACGACGG
Organism: Caballeronia sp. AZ10_KS36; assembly: GCF_023631105.1. Taxonomy (NCBI): domain Bacteria; kingdom Pseudomonadati; phylum Pseudomonadota; class Betaproteobacteria; order Burkholderiales; family Burkholderiaceae; genus Caballeronia; species Caballeronia sp. AZ10_KS36. Next base: position 89,943 of record NZ_JALQDQ010000050.1, read on the forward strand.
TCGGCCTGCCCGACGACGCGCCCGCGCATCTGCAAGGCGTGAGCGCGAAGATGGGTCTCGACGCCACGCGTCCGGTCGTTTATCCGGCGCACGTCTTCACGCGCGTGCGGATTCCGGGGCAAGACACCGTCGATCTCGATGCGCTCGTCGCGAATGACAACAGCGCGCTCGACGCCTACCTCACGCGCGATCATGGCTGAGCGCAAGAAGCGCATCGTCGTCGGCATCTCGGGCGCGAGCGGCGCGGTGATCGGCGTGCGTCTCATCGCCGCGCTGCGCCGGCTCGGCACGCACGAGACGCATCTGATCGTCTCGGCGTCGGGCGCGGTCACGGCGGCGCAGGAACTCGGCCTCTCGCGCGCCGACCTCGATTCGCTCGCTGACGTCGTGCACAACGTGCGCGATATCGGCGCGGCGGTGGCGAGCGGTTCGTTCCTGAGCGACGGCATGGTGATTGCGCCCTGTTCGATGAAGACGCTCGCCGCGGTTGCGAACGGCTTCGCCGACAACCTGCTGACGCGCGCCGCCGACGTCATGCTCAAAGAGCGCCGCCGCCTCGTGCTGGTCGCGCGCGAGACGCCGCTCAACCTCGCGCATCTGCGCAACATGACGCTCGCAACCGAAATGGGCGCCATCGTGATGCCGCCCGTGCCCGCGTTTTACGCGCATCCGCAGACTATCGACGATGTGGTCGATCACACGGTCGGGCGCATTCTGGATTTGTTCGGCATCGAGCACGGCGAGATCGCGCGCCGCTGGAGCGGTCTCGCCGATGAATTCGGCAGCCGCGCCGAGAGCAAGGAGTGACGCCATGAACCAGCGCGACACAGCATTCGCGGATATGAACGCACGCGTCGCTGACAACGCTGCCGCCGCGCCCGAGCGCCACGTCGGCCGTCCGATGCCGCGTGTCGAAGACCCCGCGATTCTGACAGGCCGTGGCCGCTACGGCGACGACCTCGCCGTGAAGCCCGGCACGCTGCAAGCCGCGATTCTGCGCTCGCCGCATGCGCACGCGGATATCGTGTCCATCGACACCGAAGCCGCATCGAAGCTGCACGGCGTGCGCGCCATTCTCACGCGCGACGACTTGCGCCCGTGGTCGCGTCCGTTCGTCGTCGGCGTCAAGTCGCCGATGGAACAGTGGGCGCTCGCGATGGACCGCGTGCGCTATGTCGGCGAGCCGGTTGCAGTCGTGATGGCGGAATCGCGCGCCATTGCCGAAGATGCGATGGACCTCATCAAGGTCGAGTACGCGCTGCGCGACCCGGTCACGTCCATCGATCGGGCGGTGCAGGACGATTCGCCCGTGCTGCACGAACGCGTCGGCAGCAACGTGATCAGCGACCGCCATTTCAGCTATGGCGATCCGCAAGCCGCGTTCGAACGCGCGCCGCATCGCGTGAAGCTCGTCGCGCACTATCCGCGCAATACGTGCGCGCCGATCGAATGCGGCGTGGTGATCGCCGAATACCTGTCGGGCGACGAAGGCTACGACGTCACGTCGAATTTCATGGGGCCGTTCTCGCTGCACGCCGTCATGGCGATGGCGCTCAACGTGCCCGCGAACCGTCTGCGTCATAAGGCTCCGCGCGATTCCGGCGGCAGCTTCGGCGTGAAGCAGGCGGTGTTTCCGTATGTCGTCTTGATGTGCCTCGCCTCGCGCAAGGCGGGCGCGCCGGTGAAATGGGTCGAGGACCGGCTCGAACACCTGAGCGCCGCGACCTCCGCGACCGCGCGCCTGTCCACCCTCGAAGCCGCCGTGGAAAGCGACGGCCGCATTCTCGCGCTCTCGTACGATCAACTGGAAGACGTGGGCGGCTACGTGCGCGCGCCCGAGCCCGCGACCTTCTACCGGATGCACGGCTGTCTCACCGGCGCGTATGCGATTCCGAACCTCGCCGTGCGCAACCGCGTGGTGCTGACCAACAAGACGCCGACCGGCCTCGTGCGCGGCTTCGGCGGACCGCAAGTGTATTTCGCGCTGGAGCGGCTGATTCAGCGCATCGCCATCGAACTGAAGCTCGATGTGCTCGACGTGTACCGCCGTAACTTCGTTCCCGCGGATGCGTTCCCGTATCGCGCGGCAGCAGGCGCGCTGCTCGATTCGGGCAACTATCAGGAGGCGCTGCGTCTTTCGAGCGTGCAGGGCGGCTACGAAGAACTCGTCGCGCGGCGCGACGCGGCCCGCAAGGAAGGGCGTCTCTACGGCATCGGCTTTGCCGCGATCGTCGAACCGTCGGTATCGAACATGGGCTATATCACGACCGTCATGCCGCCCGAGGCGCGCAAGAAGGCCGGTCCGAAGAACGGCGCGATAGCCAGCGCGACCGTGAGCGTGGATCTGCTCGGCGGCGTGGTCGTCACGATCGCATCGACGCCCGCGGGGCAGGGCCACATGACGGTGTGCGCGCAAGTCGTCGCGGATGTGCTCGGGCTGGACCCGAAGGACATCGTCGTGAACGTGGAGTTCGACACGCACAAGGACGCGTGGTCCGTCGCGGCGGGCAACTATTCGAGCCGCTTCGCGGGCGCGGTGGCGGGCACGGTGCATCTCGCCGCGACGCGCGTGCGCGACAAGCTCTCGCGCATTCTCGCGAAGCAGTTCGGCTGCGCAGTAGATGACGTGCGCTTCGAGCGTGCGCGCATTTTCCCGAAAGATGCCGAAGACCGCGCGCTGCCCTTCGCGCGCGCGGCGAGCAACGCGCCGCACTGGGCGCCCGCGCTCCTGCCCGAAGGCGAAGAGCCGGGCTTGCGCGAGACGGTGTTCTGGTCGCCGCCGCACATGGACGCGCCCGATGAAAAGGACCGCATCAATACGTCGGCGGCGTACGGCTTCGCGTTCGACATGTGCGCCGTCGAAGTGGATCGCGCGACGGGACGCGTGCGCATCGACCGCTACGTGACCGCGCACGACGCCGGCACGCTGCTGAATCCCGCGCTCGCGGACGGCCAGATTCGCGGCGCGTTCGCGCAAGGATTGGGCGCGGCGCTGATGGAAGAGTTCCGCTACGGCGCGGACGGCAGCTTCCAGTCGGGCACGCTCGCCGACTATCTGATGCCGACGACCTGCGAAGTGCCCGATCCGGTGATCGTTCATCTGGAAACGCCGTCGCCCTTCACCCCGCTCGGCGCGAAAGGGCTCGGCGAAGGCAACAACATGAGCACGCCGCCGTGCATCGCGAATGCGGTGGCGGACGCGCTCGGCGTCGACGACATACGCCTGCCGCTCACGCCGCAAAAGGTGATGGCGCTGATCGGCATCGACGATCCCGAACCGTCGCGCCCCGAATACCGCGAAGCGGCCGCGACGAAGCCCGCGACGCCGGGCGGCGGCAAGGCATTGACGGCGCAAGGCACGGTCGATTTGCCCGCGACGCCCGAAGCCGTGTTTGCCGTGCTGCTCGATCCGAAGGCGCTCGCCAACGTCATCCCCGGCTGTCACGCGCTGGAGGAGACCGCGCCGAACCAGTATCGCGCGGACGTGACCGTGGGCGTCGGCATGATCAAGGCGCGTTTCGAAGCGCGCATCGGCTTGTCGGAGATCGACGCGCCGCGCCGCCTGCGTCTCGCGGGCGCGGGCATCTCGCCGCTCGGCAGCGCGCGGGGTAGCGGTCTCGTCGAACTGACGCCGCACGGTAACGGCACGCGCCTCGCATACGACTACGAAGCGCAGGTCTCGGGCAAGGTCGCGGCGGTCGGCGGACGCATGCTCGAAGGCGCGGCGAAGGTGGTGCTCAGGCAATTGTTCGAATCGCTCGGCCGGCAGGCGGCGGGCAAGCCGGTGGCGCAGCGCGAATCATGGATCGCGCGGCTGCTCGGCCGTTTCAGGAGGCATGCATGAAACCCGCGCCGTTCGATTATCTGCGCGCGATGACGACGCAACACGCGCTCGACGCGCTCGCGCAGCACGGCGAGGACGCCCGCGTGCTGGCGGGCGGGCAGTCGCTGATGGCGGTGCTCAACATGCGGCTCGCGCAGCCGCGCGTGCTCGTCGATATCTCGCGCACCGCCGAGCTGGACGCCGTGCGCGCCGATAACGAGGCGGGGCATCTCGTGGTGAGCGCGGCGGCGACGCAAGGCAGCGTCGAGTGGCGCCGTTCGTTGCGCGACGAAGTGCCGTTGCTCGCGATGGCGTTTCCGAACATCTCGCATTTTCAGATCCGCAATCGCGGGACGGTGTGCGGTTCCATCGCGCATGCCGATCCGAGCGCGGAACTGCCGCTCGTGCTGGCCGCGCTCGGCGGCGACGTCATGCTGCGCTCGAAGAAGAAGCGCCGCACGCTCGCCGCGCAGGACTTCTTTCAGGGAATGCTGATGACGGCGCGCGAGCCGGACGAACTGGTTGAAGCCGTGCGTTTCCCGCTGAGAAAGCCCGGCGAGCGTCACGCGTTCGCCGAGTTCTCGGCGCGGCACGGCGATTTCGCGGTGGTCGCGTGCGCGGCGGTCGTGACCGACGACGCCATCCGCATCGCGATAGGCGGCGTCGCGGACCGGCCGGTTGCGGAGACCTGGCCGCGTCTGACAGGCGACGACCTGCGCGGCGCATTGAACGACCTGAGCTGGAAACTGAACGCGCAGGACGACGCGCACATCAGCGCGAAGTATCGCCGGAATCTGGTCCGGCAACTGGGATGGCGCGTGATCGAGGAGGCGAAGTGAGCAACACGGCGGACAACATCATGCGGCACGGCGAAGAGCAGCGCATCACGCTGACGCTCAACGGCCGCGAACGCAGCGGCTATTGCGAGCCGCGCGAACTGCTGTCGGATTTCATCCGGCACGAACTCGGCGCGACGGGCACGCACGTCGGCTGCGAACACGGCGTCTGCGGCGCATGCACGGTGCATGTCGACGGCATCGCGGCACGGTCGTGCCTGATGCTTGCGGTGCAGGCGGACGGACGGCGCATCGATACCGTCGAAGGCCTCGCGCCGGAGCAGACGCTCGGCGATTTGCAGCAGGCGTTTCAGCGTCATCACGCGTTGCAGTGCGGCTTTTGCACGGCGGGCATTCTGATGTCGTGCGCGGATTATCTGCAACGCGTGCCGGACCCGAGCGAAGAGCAAGTGCGCGAGATGCTGTCGGGCCACATCTGCCGCTGCACGGGCTATACGCCGATCGTCGCGGCCGTGCTGGACGTCGCCGCGCGCCGTCAGGGAAAAGCAAATACGAAGGAGTCCGAACATGCTTGATCTCGGCCGCACTTTCATGCAAAGCGTCGAGCGCAGTCCGAACGCGCTCGCGCTCGTCGACGGCGACCTGCAACTCACGTACGCGGCGTGGCATCGCGTGATCCTGAACGTCGCCGATGGCCTGCGCGCGCTCGGCGTGCGACGCGGCGACCGGCTGCTCGTCGTGTTGCAGAACCGCTGGGAAATGGCGACGCTGCATTGGGCGGGGCAATTCGCGGGCATCGTGATCGTGCCGCTCAACTGGCGCGCGAAGCCGGAGGAAGTCGAATACTGCGTGACGGATGCGGGCGTGAAGGCGATCGTCTACGAACCCGTTTCCGCCGATGCCGTGATGCAGAGCGCGTCGGCGCAGAACCTGCCGCGCATCGGGCTCGATGACGTATCCGGCGGCACGCTGACATTCGACGCGCTGACCGCCGAGCGCGCGCCGGAATGCGCAAACGACTGCACAGCCGAAAGCACGCAAGCCACCGCCGACGACATCTCACTGATCCTGTACACGTCCGGCACCACCGGCAAGCCGAAGGGCGTGCCGCGCCGCCACCGCCACGAACGCGCGGGCGCGCTTGCGCATGTGGCGCAGAATCTGTACCGGCGCGGCGAACGCACGCTCGGCGTGATGCCGCTCTATCACACGATGGGCGTGCGCTCGCTGCTCGCAATGGCGCTCGTCGATGGCGTCTTCGTCTGCGTGCGCCGCTGGAACGCGAAGCTCGCGCTGGCATCCATCGCACGACACCGGCTGACGTGCCTCTATCTCGTGCCGACGCTCTATCACGACCTGCTCGCCGACAGCGGTTTCACGAGCACGGATACGTCCTCGGTGAGAAAGCTCGGCTTCGCGGGCGCGCCGATGAACGACGGGCTGCTCAAGCGCCTCTCGGCCGCGTTCGAGCCGGAGTTGTTCGTCAATCACTACGGCTCGTCCGAGGTCTACACGTTCAGCATCGATCAGGACGCGACGAAGAAGCCGGGCAGCGCGGGGCGCGCGGGCATCAACACGCGGCTGCGCGTGGTGAAGCTCGACGCCGTGTCGCCCGACGAGACGGCGGCCGTCGGCGAGGAAGGGCAGATCATCGCGGACCTGCTCGGCGACGAAGCATTCGAAGGCTACTGGAATCGCCCGGACGCGAACGCGAAGTCCTTGCGCGACGGCTGGTACTTCACCGGCGACACGGGCTACTTCGACGCCGACGGCGACCTCTACGTGACCGGCCGCGTGGACGACATGATCATCAGCGGCGGCGAGAACATTTCGCCGGTGGATATCGAGTCGGTGCTGTCGCTGCATCCGGCCGTCGATGAAGTCGCGGTCGCGGGCGTGAAGGACGAGCGCTGGGGCCAGCGCGTGGTCGCGTTCATCAAGCGCCGCGAATATGTCGATGCCGAAGGGCTCGACGCCTGGTGCCGCCAGTCCGACCTCGTCAACTTCAAGCGCCCGCGCGACTACGTGTTCGTCGATGACATTCCGAAGTCCCCGGTCGGCAAGATCCTGCGCCGCAAGCTCTCGGCGGGCGAATATGCGCCCGATAGTCAGGCAGCGGCCGCGCAACCTACAGAAACCCCGGAAACCACGAAGGAGTAACCCGACATGACCGACCTGAATCATCGCGGCCAGACGCTGCTGCAAGACCTCGACGGCTTCTCGGTCGAGATCGACGCCGAACGGGAACGCGCCGACATCATCCTGCACCGGCCGCCGTTCAACGTCATTTCGATGCACGCCCGCGACCAGTTGCGTGCCGCATTCGAAGCACTCGACGACGATGAGCGCGTGCGCGTGATCGTCGTGCGCGCGAACGGCGAGCACTTTTCGAGCGGCGGCGACATCAAGGGCTTCCTGGAAGCGTCGCCGGAACACGTGTCGAAGCTCGCATGGAACATCGCGGCGCCCGCGCGCTGCTCGAAGCCGGTGATCGCGGCCAATCGCGGCTTCTGCTTCGGCGTGGGCTTCGAGTTGTCGCTCGCTTGCGATTTCCGCATCGTCACCGACACGACGTTCTACGCGCTGCCCGAACAGAAGCTCGGCCAGATTCCCGGCTCCGGCGGCTCGGCGCGCTTGCAGGCGATGGTCGGCATCGGCCGGACGAAGGACATCGTGATGCGCTCGCGCCGCATTCCGGGCAAGCAGGCATACGAGTGGGGCATCGCAGTGGACTGCGTGCCCGACGCCGAACTCGAAGCCGCGACGGACGCGCTCGTCGACGAACTGCGCGCGTTCTCGCCGCTCGCCCAGCGCACCGCGAAGAAGCTGCTGAACGATTCGGAAGACGCGCCGCTTTCCATCGCGATCGAACTCGAAGGGCATTGCTATAGCCGCCTGCGCTCGTCGGACGACTTCCGCGAAGGCGTCGAAGCGTTCCACGGCAAGCGCAAGCCGGTGTTCCGCGGCTTCTGATCACGCAGACAAAGGGAGACGACATGAGACGCTTCGATTACGTGATCGTGGGCGGCGGTTCGGCGGGATGCGTGCTTGCGCATCGGCTGTCGGCGTTGCCGTCGCTGCGCGTCGCGCTGATCGAGGCGGGCGCGGACACGCCGCCGGGCGCGGTGCCCGAGGCCATTCTCGACAGCTATCCGATGCCGGTGTTCTGCGGCGACACGTACATCTGGCCGGACTTGAAGGCCAAGGCCACGAAGCAGGCCGCGCCCCGCGTGTACGAGCAGGGCCGCGTGATGGGCGGCGGGTCGAGCATCAACGTGCAGTCGGCTAATCGCGGCTTGCCGCGCGATTACGACGACTGGGCCGCGACAGGGGCCGACGGCTGGGCGTGGCGCGACGTGCTGCCGTACTTCCGCAAGCTGGAGCGCGACCTCGACTTTTCCGGCGGCGAACTGCACGGCGGCGATGGCCCGGTGCCGATTCGACGCATCATGCCGAAGGACTGGCCCGCGTTCTGTCATGCGTTCGGCAAGGGCTTGCGCGCGCAGGGCGTCGCGGAACTGAAGGATCAAAACGGCGAGTTCGGCGACGGATTCTTTCCGGGCGCGTTTTCGAACGAGGACGACAAGCGCGTGTCCACGGCTATCGCCTATCTGGACGAGGCCACGCGCAAGCGCCCCAATCTCAGGGTGTATTCGAAGCTGCGCGTCGAGCGGATCGTGATGCAAGGCGCGACGGCGCGCGGCGTGATCGCGGTGGACGAAGACGGCGAGCGCCTGCGCTTCGATGCGGGCGAAGTGATCCTGAGCGCGGGCGCGCTGCAATCGCCTGCGCTCTTGATGCGCGCCGGCATCGGCGACGCGCGCGAACTCGCGGCGCTCGGCATTACGTGCGCGGTGGATCTGCCGGGCGTCGGACGCAATTTGCAGGATCATCCGTCGCTCACGTTCTGCCATTTCCTCGAGCCGCGCTTTCGCATGCCGCTCGCGCGACGCCGCGCCAGCATGATGGCTGCGCGTCTCAGTTCGGGCGTCGCGGGCTGCGACGAGTCGGACCTGTATCTGTCGAGCGCGACACGCGCCGCATGGCATGCGCTCGGCAACCGGCTCGGGCTGTTCTTTCTGTGGTGCAACCGGCCGTATTCGCGTGGCCGCGTGCAGCTCGTTTCCGCCGATGCCGCCGCCGCGCCGCGTGTCGATCTGAATCTGCTCGACGACGAACGCGATGTAGAGCGGCTCGCTGTCGGCGTGCGAATGCTGGCGCGCATCGTGGAAGCATCGGGTCTGAGCCGCGATGCACGCGACTTCTTCCCGGCCGCGTTTTCGCCGCGCGTGAAGGCGTTGAGCCAGGTCGGCGAGGGCAACGCGCTTCTTACGTCCGCGCTCGGGCTTCTGCTGGACACGCCCGCGCCCGTGCGCCGGATGTTGATCGAACGCTTCTTCACGCGCGGCCTGAAGATGAACGCGCTGCTCGCCGACGACCGCGCGCTCGCGGACTTCATCCGCGCGAACGTGTTCGGCGTGTGGCATGCGAGCGGCACGTGCCGCATGGGCGGCGCGAACGACCGCGATGCCGTCACGGACACACAAGGGCGCGTGCATGGCGCGCGAGGCTTGCGCGTGGTGGATGCATCGCTGATGCCGAAGCTGCCATCGGCCAATACGAACATACCGACCATCATGATCGCCGAGAAGATCGCCGACGCGATGGTCGCGGCGCGGCGCGAACGCGCGGAACTCGACGTCTCGGGTTCGCCGCCGCTCGCCGCCGCCCACTAACGATTATTCAATAACGATTTCTTAACCTCGACAAGAGCACGCAATAAGAAACGTGCCTGCGAAACCGGGGCGATCGAAAGACCGCCCAGTGACAAACCAGGAGATACACATGTCCGTAGCTGCACAAGACGGGGCCGCCGCGCTTCCGGTGAATCAGCGGCAGATCATGGGCGCGGTGGTGGCCTCGTGCATGGGCTGGGCGCTCGATCTGTTCGACCTCTTCGTGTTGTTGTACGTCGCGCCGGTGGTCGGGCGTCTCTTCTTCCCTTCCGAGCACGCGATGCTGTCGCTCGCGGCGGTCTATGCGTCGTTCGCGGTGACGCTGCTCATGCGTCCGCTCGGCTCGGCGCTCTTCGGCTCGTACGCGGACCGCCACGGCCGCAAGGGCGCGATGATCTTCGCGGTGGTCGGCGTCGGCATCTCGACGGCGGCGTTCGGCGTGCTGCCGACCGTCGCGCAGGCGGGCCTCGTCGCGCCGATCCTGTTCCTGCTGCTGCGTCTCGTGCAGGGCGTGTTCGTCGGCGGCGTGGTGGCATCGACGCACACCATCGGCACCGAATCGGTCGCGCCGAAGTATCGCGGCGCGGTGTCGGGGCTGATCGGCGGCGGCGGCGCGGGCCTCGGCGCGTTGCTCGCGTCGCTCACGTATCTGGCGATGTCGTCCATCTTTCCGGGCGAACTCTTCGATGTGTGGGGCTGGCGCTGCATGTTCTTCACCGGCATCGTGAGTTCGGTGCTCGGGCTCTTCGTGTTCAACAGCCTCGAAGAATCGCCGCTCTGGAAGAAGCTCGCGGCGGAGAAAGCGGCCAAGGCGGCGCAAGTCAAGACGGGACCCGTCGAAGTCGTGCGCTCGCCCATTCGCACGCTGTTTTCGCGCGAGTATCGCGGGGTGTTGTTCGTGAACCTGCTGCTCACCATCGGCGGCGGCAGCGGCTACTACCTCACCTCGGGCTATCTGCCGACGTTCCTCAAGGTCGTGAGTCATGCGCCGAACGGCGCGGCCGCCGCGATCCTGATGATTTGCAGCGTCGCGGTGGTGATCGCATCGATCGCGGCGGGGCATCTCTCGACGTTCATCGGGCGCAAGAGCGCGTTCGTGTGGATCGGCCTCATTCGGCTGGTCGCGCTGCCGGGGCTTTTCCTGTTGTTGCCGACGGCGCAGAGCATCACGATGATCGGCGTCTACGCGGTGCTGCTTTCCGCACTCGGCAGCGCGGGCTATGCGCCGATCCTGATCTTCCTGAACGAGCGCTTTCCGACCGCGATCCGCGCGACCGGCACGGGCCTTTCGTGGAACATCGGCTTCGCCATCGGCGGGATGATGCCGACCTTCGTTTCGCTCGTCGCGAAGGACGCGAGCCAGTTGCCGTCGACGCTCGCGATCTTCGTCGGCGCGATCAGCATCATCTTCCTCGTCGGCGCGTTCGTCGTGCCGGAAACGCTCGGCAAGCTGGACAACAGCGCGGCGCGTAATCCGTCCTGAAGCATGTCCTTGCGGGCTCGCGACGCACGCGGTCCGCATCGTTCGATACAAACACTGGAGACGCTCATCATGAAGTATGACGAGGACGTTCGCGCGCGCTCGTACAAGTTCCGCGACGAATACGTGGAAGCGACGCCGAAGTGGTATCGCGGAGAGATGCATCTGGGCTTCACGCTCGTCTTCACGACGGCGGTGATCCTGTATTGCGCCATGCAGCTTCACGCGCCGACGTTCGCGGAATGGCTCGCGGTCGTGCCGCTCTTTCTCTTCGGCAACTGGGCGGAATGGGCCGCGCACCGCTACGTGCTGCATCGGCCGACGAAGTATTTCAGCATGGTCTACAAGCGGCACTGCGCGGTGCATCATCGCTTCTTCACGCATGTGACGCTGGAGTACAAGGGCCACAAGCACTGGCGCGCGCTGCTGTTTCCGCCGTTCGCGCCGGTCGCGTTCGTGCTCGCCGCCGCGCCGCTCGCGTTGCTGATCGGTTTCGTGTTCACGCGCAATGCCGGATACATCGCACTCCTTACGATGGCCGCGTACTACCTGATGTACGAAGGGCTGCACACGCTTTCGCACGTCACGGACAGTCCGTTTCTCGACCGCGTGCCGTTCGTCAACACGGTGCGCCGCCTGCATGTGACGCATCACGATCCCGAGCAGATGGCGACGCAGAACTTCAATCTCACCTTCCCGATCTGCGACACGCTGTTCGGCACGCGCAGCGATGCGCCGCGCACCGTGCCAACGACTGCGCGCCGCGGCTGATTCGCGTCATGCGGAAGGAGCCGGCGCGCCCGTGGTCACGCGCCGGATCTCCTCGGTGATGATGGCGATGAGCGCCTGCGCCGCCGGCCCGATGGGCCGCTTCGGATGCGTGACCTGAATGATGTGACGCACGATCGGCGGCTTGTCGATGGTGCGCACGCGCAGCCGCCCTTCGTCCACTTTCGACTGCACGACGACGCGCGGCAGAATCGTCGCGACGCTGCTCTGCTCGACGAACTGCACGATGGTGCTGAGAAGGTCGATTTCGAACTTCGGCTTGATGACGATATCGGCGGCCATGAGCGCGGCGTCGAGCGCGCCGCGCAGGCCGTTGCGCCGCGTGGGCAGCACGAGTTCGATGCCGGACTGCGCGACGAGGTCGATCGTCTCCGGCAGATCCGGCCCGTGCGCGGCGCTCGTCACGAGCACCATCTCTTCCACGAGCAGCGGCTCGACGTCGAGCGCGAGTCGGCCGCGCGGCTTATTGATGATCGCGGCATCGAGCCGGCCGGATTCCACGGCGTCGATGAGTTGCGCGCTGAAGCCGTCCGCCACCGACACTTCCACTTGCGGAAAGAGGGCGTCGAAGCGCGCGAGCGATTCGGGCAACACGCTCTGCGCCTCCGACGACACCATCCCGAGCGACACGCGCCCCGTCACGATGACATCGCGCCGGCTCAACTGCTCGCGCGCATGGCCGATGTCGCGCATGATCGGCGTATAGAGCCGGTACATGAGGCGCGCGGCTTCGGTCGGCGCCATGCCGTGCGGCCCGCGTTCGAAGAGCGTCTGCCGCAGCTCGGTTTCGAGCTTCGCGATCTGCATGCTCAACGCAGGCTGCGCGATATTGAGGCGCTTGGCCGCCCGCGTGACGGTGCCTTCCTCGAATAGCGCGATGAAGTACTGGATCTGCTTCAGTTCCATGTTACAGGCGTGCACAGCCGGGCGGCGAAACGGACATGGTACCGCCGGGCGGCGCATCGCGGTTCGACGCACCCTTCAGCATTCGCTGCATCGAGCCGTTAACTCCGTCGTATGGAATCGTCATTTCGGGCAGATATCAGGCAAGCGAGCGCATGCGTGTCGACCTCATCACCTTCTACGTCCTAGTCGTCGGAACGCTTCTCGTCAGTTGCGGGATGACGTTCTGGGAGCATCGCACGAACCCCGGGCGCAGCAGGGAACTCAAAATCCTCGCGGCGGGCTACGGCACGCTCGCCATCGGCTGCGCGGCGGCGTCGTTCCGCCACGCGGTGCCGGGCGTGTTCGGCTCGGCGTTGAGCAATCTCGTCATCGAGGCGGGGTATCTGTTGCTCCTGCATGGCGTCGCGGCGTTGAACGGGCGGCGTCATCGCGCGTTCTCCATCGGCCTCTTTGCCGTGCAGGCGCTCGCGTGGGCGCTCGCCTGGGCGATCGGCGGCGTGCGCTGGCAGGAGACCGTGTGGAGCTATGCGAGCGCGCTTCCCATCGCCGCCGCCGCCGCGATGACCTCGCGAGAACTGCTGCGCAGCGACCGCATGCACTGGGGACAGGCGCGGCGCATCGCCGTGATCGTGTGCGGCGTGCATGCGGCGCTCTATGCCGCGCGCGCGTGCGTTCTTCCGTGGATGGCGGCGCTCGGCACGCCGCTTTTGATGCTGATCGCCAAGATCACGATGTACGAGGGCATCCTCTATTCCGTCCTCTTGCCGATGACGCTGCTGCGGCTCGTCCGCGACGAAGCTCACGCGCAGCTTTTGCGGCAATCGCAGACCGACTATCTGACCGGACTCGGCAATCGCCGCTCGTTCTTCGAAGACGGCGGGCGCGTGGCGGCCGGGCGCGACGTGTCGGTGCTGGCCATCGACCTCGACCACTTCAAGACCATCAACGACCGATACGGCCATCAGGCCGGCGACGAAGTGCTGAAGACGTTCGCGCTCATCGCGCGAAAGGTGCTGGGACCGGATGCGGTTCTCGCGCGCATCGGCGGCGAAGAGTTCGCGGCGGTGCTCGCCGGGCCGCACGGCGATCGCGCGAAAGAGCTCGCGGAGGATGTCGTCAGGCGCTTCGCCGCGGCGACCTCTCGCGGTGCGAACGGCGCGGAGTTGCGGGCGACGGTGAGCATCGGGCTTGCGCGATCCGGCACGCCCGCGAGCGCGCTCGCCGATGTGCTCGGCGCGGCGGACCGGGCCTTGTATGCGGCGAAGGCGGGCGGCGGGAATCGGGTGGAAGTGGGGCGGCTCGCGCAGTGGGGCGAGGCGCGGTGTGGGGAGGAGGTGGTTTGAGCGGAGGGCTTTCGAGCGCCCACGCCCGTCCCACTCTCCCTATAATCCCCGCTTCGCACCTGCATCAACGGAAATTCGATGGACGTATTGTGGAAGGGTCTGCTGGGCGGTCTCGTCACCGCGCTGATCGCGATGGCATCCAAACGGGGCAACGTGCTCCCCGGCATTCTGCCTCTTGCGCCCACGTTCGCGATCATGGCGCTTCTCGTGGTCGGCGCCAAGGGCGATGCGACCGGTTTCAGGACCGCATGCCTCTCCGGCGCGCGCACCATTCCCGCCTACCTCGTGTTTCTGGGCACATGCTACGTGCTCGTGCATTTCGTGGACTACCGGCTGGCGATTCTCGGCGGACTCGCCGCATGGCTGATCGCGGCGCTGACCATCTTTCTCGCGCCGCGATTCTTCTAGCCACGCGCACGGTTCGGAGCGCGTGCACCATGCGCCCCGAACCGTTCGTCGATCAACGCGCCGCTTCTTCTTCCGGCTCGTTAGTCGTGTAGGCCGGCGTGTCGCGGCCTTCGCCCGGAAGCGGCTTGCCTTCCAGCGGCGGCAGCTTCTTCGCTTCTTCCAGGTCGATGCCCGCGCCCTGCGCGACGCGCGTTCCGTAGTCCGGATCGCAATGCCAGAAGTGCCACACCATGCGCAGCGCGATCGGCTTCGGGCACGCCTTCATGTCTTCGACGAGGTTCGCGATCAGATCATCGCGCTCCCAATCCTCGAACGTGCGATACCGCTCGCCGGCCTGCTTGTAGTCGTCCTGCGTGCGTGAGCTCTGATAGCGTCCGAGATGCCCTTCGACCCACTGATGGTAGTCGTGCTCCTTCTTCGGCGCTTCTTTCAGGCCACCCATCATGCTCGGCTCATAGTTGACGTGCGGGTTCTCGCCCGCCTGATCGACGTAATACGCCATCTGCCCGTCGCGCTGATTCGTGCGCGCGCCGTTCTTCGGCGCATTGACCGGCAGTTGCAGATAGTTGGGACCAACGCGATACCGCTGCGTATCCGAATACGAGAGCGTGCGTCCTTGCAGCATCTTGTCGTCGGAGAAGTCGATGCCGTCCACCAGCACGCCGGTGCCGAACGCGGACTGCTCCGTTTCGGCGAACACGTTCTTCGGATTTCGGTCCAGCACGAGACGTCCCACCGGCAGAAGCGGAAACTTGTCCTCGGGCCAGCGTTTCGTGTCGTCGAGCGGATCGAAGTCGAGTTCCGGATGTTCATCGTCCGACATGATCTGCACGCACATTTCCCACTCGGGAAACTCGCCGCGTTCGATCGCATCGTACAGGTCGCGCGTGGCGTGGCCCACGTCCTTCGCCTGAATCTCGGACGCCTGCTGCGAGGTCAGATTCCTGACGCCCGCTTTCGGCTCGAACGAGAACTTGACGAGCACCGCTTCGCCCTGATCGTTCACGAGCTTGTACGTGTTGACGCTCGAACCCTGCATGTGGCGGTAGTCGGCGGGAATGCCCCACGGACTCTTGACCCACGTCACCATGTGCAGCGATTCCGGATGATGCGCGATGAAATCGTAGAAGCGCCACGGCTCCTGCCGGTTCGAGACAGGATCGGGCTTGAACGCGTGGATCATGTCCGGGAACTTGATCGCATCGCGGATGAAGAAAATCTTGAGGTTGTTGCCGACGAGGTCCCAGTTGCCGTCTTCCGTATAGAACTTGATGGCGAAGCCGCGCGGATCGCGTGCCGTCTCGGGCGACTCCTTGCCGCCGATCACCGTCGAAAAGCGCAGGAAAACGGGCGTCTTGACGCCGCTTTGCGTCAGGACCTTGGCGCGTGTGTACTTGGAAGCCGGCTCATTGCCGATCTTGCCGTAGGCCTCGAAGTAGCCGTGAGCCGCGGTGCCCCGCGCATGCACGACGCGCTCGGGAATGCGTTCGCGATCGAAGTGAGTAATCTTTTCGATGAACGGATAATTTTCCAGCGTCGCCGGGCCGCGTTCGCCGACGGTGCGCATGCTCTGATTGTCGGGAACAGGATGTCCCTGTCGCGTGGTGAGAAATGCCTTGTCGCTCATAGCGCGCTCCTTGCTCTGTGCCAGAGTCACAGGTGAGTGGTCGAGCCGGCGGCATGCTTCTGTCCGCCGGTTCGCCTCATCGTAGCAACGCGCATACCGGTCGACAATACAATGGACGACGACGCGCTTCATTCACGGAGCGCGTCGTCGTCCAGCATTCGTCGATGATTCGAGCTGCGCGGGCAGACCGCCACGTCGATCTGCCCGCGTACTGCTTACCTCGGGTTAGTCGCCACGAAGTTCTTGAACGCGCTGTAGGCCGCCTTGACCGTCTTGCCGTCGTTCTTCAAGAGACCGTAGTTGCCTTCGCCGCCCACGGGGTCGTCATACAGCTGATACGCCTGGATCGACTGGATGTTGTACTTGGACGCGATCGAGACGAACTGCGCCATCATCTTGTTGCCCACGAGGTACGACGCGATCTGGTCATCCGTGCCGAGCCACGGCCGCACGCCGAACTCGTTGATCCAGATCGGCTTGCCGAACTGTTGCAGCGTCGCGAGGACGTCGTGACAGCCCGTGCCGCCGCAAGCATGCGTGATGTCGCCCTGATCCGAATACCAGTGCCATGCGGTGATGTCCCACGTCACCTTCGGATAGCCCGACGTGCCGTCCGGCTGCGTGCCGTTCCACAGCATCTGGTCGAAGCCGTAGTGCATCCACGCGCCGCCGCCGATGATGATCTTGCCGTTCGTATCCACCGACTTAATGCCCGCGATCATGCCGCGCACGATGCCGCGCGCAATCTTGAACTTGTCGTTGACGTACTGCTGCGGATACACACCGTCCACATTGCCAGTGAGAAGCCTGCTGTCCAACTCGTTGCTGACTTCGTAGTACGGATACTTATATGCCGTCGCCGTCTGCTGACCGAGCGTGAAGCCGGCGTTGTAGGCGTCGGTTTCGTTCGTGAAGCTGCCGACACCGATCAGCAGCACGGGATAAACCGTCACGCCCGCCGCAGCCGCCGTCTTTGCGATACCGGCGAGCTTGGTCGCCGATCCCAGGTTGTACACCTCGTTGCGGTAAAGCGTGGCGCCGAGGTCCTTCACCTGCTGAAGTTGAAGCGTGGGCGTCGAGATGTCGTACGCGCCGCCTTCGTTGTTATGCCCGTTGATGCCGTAGAAAATGCTGCCCGGCACGGTCGTAACCTTCGCGGTGGCGGCTGTATCGAAAGCGGAGTCGGCGGCGCTGCCACCGCCGCAAGCGGCAAGCAGCAATCCGGTGGTCAGTGCGGCGGCGAGGGCGGCCTTGCTCGCGAAGAGGCGTCGTGTGGTGGTCGGGGTCATGATTTTTTGTTGGTTAGTATGGTAAGTACTACTGATAGACAAGCGTGCATCGTCAAGAAGAGGCGTGCTGTCCGGAGCGCCGTTTCAGGGGCGGGTCGGCAACGGGCCAGGGTCCCGCGTATCCCTGCGGGCGGGCAAAGCTGCGTAACTCCGATTCGGATGCCGAGCGCGTGCGCTTGCGTGCGCTTCCATGTGTTTCAGAGACGGAAGTGCGTGCGGTGCAAACGTTTGCAGCCGAGTCGCTTTAGGAAGAACTTACCGTGTTTGTAACCAGTTGTTGCTCTTCTTGCTTGTTTAACGTCCCTCGCCAGACCAACTTTAGCTTTCGTCTAACAAATTTACTGGGACAATTTTGGCAACGGTATAAGTTACTTCTCGACGCGCGACGCGTTCTGTGCCCGAAGGAAGTCGACGAACGCGCGCAGCGGCCCCGGCATATGAGCGCGGCTCGGGTAGTAGAGGGACGGCCCTGGAAAGCTCTGCCACCACGGCTTGAGCACGGGAACCAGCGTGCCGCGCTCGATCTCCGCGCGGACGAATTCTTCGAAGGTGTAGGTGAGGCCGAGTCCGGCGAGCGCGGCGCTGCGGCTCAGTTCAATCGATGTCGTGGCAAGCGGCCCGCGCGGCGTAATGCGCACTGTCTTGCCGCCGCGCTTGAATTCCCACGACGCGAGCACGCCGCTTTCGAAGCGATGCCCAATGCACGCGTGATTCACGAGTTCGCGCGGATGCTTCGGCTCGCCATGCGCTTCGAGATACGCAGGCGCGGCCGCCGCGACGAAGCGTTGCGTGCGCGGTCCGATCGGCACCGCGATCATGTCGCGCTCGATGCTTTCGTCGTAGCGGATGCCGGCATCGAAACCAGCGGCGAGCACATCGATGAAATTGTCGGTTGCGCTGACTTCGAGCGAGATGCCCGGATGCGCTGCGAGAAAGCGCGGAATGATGGACGGCAGAATTTCCCGCGAGGCGATCGTCGGCACATTGAGGCGCAGCGTCCCCGTGGGACTGTCGCGAAAGACGTTGACGGCGTCGAGTGCGCCGGCGATCTCCGCGAATGCGGGCGTGAGCCGCTCGATCAGACGCTGCCCAGCTTCCGTCGGCGTGACGCTGCGCGTGGTGCGGTTCAGAAGCCGCACGCCGAGCCGCGCTTCGAGACGGCGAATGGCATCGCTCAGAGACGAAGCGGACACGCCGCGCAACAGCGCCGCCTGACGGAAGCCGCGTGAGCGCGCCACCGCGAGATAGGCATGCAGGTCCGACAGATCCGGTTCGCTCATTGTTCGCCTCGGCGCACAGCCCATTCGAATTGAGGCGGATTATCGCACGCGAGGTTTGCTCGGATAATGCATCGCAAGCCCGGGTTCTCGGGCTCCATCGTCTGACTATCTCGTTGGGAGAATCAACATGAAAGTGCGTCAACTCGGCAAGACGGGACCGCAATCGTCCGCCATCGGTCTCGGCTGCATGGGCATGTCCGGCATGTACGGCCCGTCCGATCGCGCGGAGAGCATCGCGACGATTCACGCCGCGCTCGAAGCGGGCGTCACGCTGCTCGATACCGGCGACTTCTACGGCATGGGCCACAACGAAATGCTGATCGCGGAGGCGCTGAAGAGCGCGCCGCCGTCGCGCCGCGATTCGGCGATCATCAGCGTGAAGTTCGGCGGCATGCGCGAGCCGTCGGGCAACTGGACCGACTACGACGCGCGGCCCAATGCGGTGAAGAACTTTCTCGCCTACACGTTGCAGCGCCTGCAAGTGGACCATATCGACATTTACCGCCCCGCGCGGCTCGACCCCAAGGTGCCGATCGAAGACACCGTGGGCGCGATCGCGGACATGATCCAGGCGGGCTATGTGCGCCACGTCGGACTGTCCGAAGTGGGCGCGGCGACGATTCGCAAGGCTGCGGCCGTGCATCCGGTATGCGATCTGCAAATCGAATACTCGCTGATCTCGCGCGGCATCGAGGACGCGATTTTGCCGGCGTGCCGCGAACTGGGCATCGGCATTACGGCGTACGGCGTGCTGTCGCGCGGACTCATCAGCGGCCACTGGACGAAGGCATCGGCGCAAGCGGGCGACTGGCGCACGCACAGCCCGCGGTTTCAGGAAGGCAACGTCGAGCGCAACCTCGCGCTCGTCGATGCGCTCGCGCAGATCGCGCAGAAGAAGGGCGTGAGCGTGGCGCAGATCGCGATTGCATGGGTGCTCGCGCAGGGCGAGGACATCGTGCCGGTCATCGGCGCGCGCACGCGGGAGCGGCTCGTCGAATCGCTGGGCGCGCTCGATGTCTCGCTGAACGCGGACGATATCGCCGCCATCGAGGCTGCGGTGCCGAAGGGCGCGGCCGCCGGAGACCGCTATGCGGCCGTGCAGATGGCGCACCTCGACAGCGAGAAAGGCTGACCGCGCGCGCATGACTGAGCGGGTCCACGAGTTGCGGCGTGAATTGCGCGCGCTTTTCATCGCGCGACCGATTCACTGCCGCAGCGCGGCCAAGGAGATTCTGATGAAGGCATACGTCGTCCGCGCGCCGGGCGGACTGGACAAGCTGGAAATTCGCGACATCGCCGATCCGGGCGAGCCGGGGCCGGGACAGATCCGCGTTGCGATACACGCGACATCGCTCAATTTCCACGACCTGCTCGTGGTGAGCGGCAAGAGCCCGACCGCCGATGGCCGCGTGCCGATGGCGGACGGCGCGGGCGTCGTCGAGGCGCTCGGCGAGGGCGTGACCGAGTTCGCCGTGGGCGACCCCGTGGTGTCGTGCTTCTTTCCGCAATGGCTCGACGGCGCCGCGCAAGCCGAGGTGGGCAACTTCGCGGGCACGCCGGGCGACGGCATCGACGGCATGGCGGCGATGCACGTGGTGCGCGCGGCGACCGCCTTCACTCACGCGCCGCGCGGCTGGCGTCACGCCGAAGCCGCGACCATCACGACGGCGGGGCTCACCGCGTGGCGCGCGCTCGTGGTGGACGGTGCGCTGAAGGCGGGCGATACCGTGCTCGCGCTCGGCACCGGCGGCGTGTCGATCGCGGCGTTGCAGATCGGCAAGATGATGGGCGCGCGCGTCATCGTCACGTCGTCGTCCGACGAGAAGCTCGAGCGCGCGAAGGCGCTCGGCGCGGACGAGATCGTCAACTACCGCGAACACGAGAAATGGGCGGCGCAAGTGCTTGAGCTGACCGGCGGACGAGGCGTCGATCACGTGATCGAAGTAGGCGGGCCGGGCACGCTCGCGCAGTCGATCGAGGCGGTCCGCGTGGGCGGGCATATCTCACTGATCGGCGTCCTGACGGGGCGCGAAGGCACGGTGCCGACGTCGCTCTTGATGGCGCGGCAGGCGCGCTTGCAGGGGCTGATCGTCGGCAGCCGGCGGCAACAGCAGGAGTATGTGCGCGCGCTGGAACAGAGCGGCGTGCGGCCTGTCATCGACCGGACTTTCGGCTTCGATGCGCTCGCGGATGCCTTCCGTTATCAGCAAAGCGCGGCGCATCTGGGGAAGATTTGCGTCGAGTGGTAGAGCCTCGATGCCGCGCGTGGCATGCGCATTGCACGGATGCTGGTCGAATAATTCGAAGGAGAATGCAATGACTGGCAAGTACACAGCGGCATTGGGTCTGGTGCTCACGACTGCGGTAATCGCCGCGACGCCCGCCTCGGCGAACGACGCCGGCGGCTCCGCGCTCCTCCTCGCGCAGGCGACGCCGGGCAATCAGCAACGCAACGAAGGGCTCGGCGTGCGCGGCGGGCAGTCGGGGCAGAGCGGGCAAGGCGCGAGTCCGCAAGGCGGTCAGGGTGCCGCGACGCAAACCGGCACGCCGCCGGCCGAACTGAAGCGCGAGGAAACCGCGCGGCAGCAGGGGAAGGCTGGCGGGGCGTCGGGGGCGAGCGGAAAGTAGGGCGTGGTTTGGTCGATCAAACACCATACTCGATGCCCGCAGTCGCGTTCCGCCGTGCGATGACGGCGGCTTAAACCCTTCCACCATCGCATATCGCGTAAGGCGGTGATGCTCGGCTCGCGCATCGGCAGGAAACGCCAGATTCATCCCGTATGCGGACAGCGCGAGCGGCGTGTACATCAAGAACGAAGTGTTCAGGAAGCTCGACATCGAGCATCAGGTCGGGCGCGGTTGCCTCGAGCTTGGAAGACGCCGCCGCGCCTATAGCTGACGGCGAAGCACGCCGACCTACCCGTAAACCTCCGCCTCAGCCAACCCTTCCTCGAACACGACCCACCGGTTTCTTCCCCCGTGCTTGGCCGCATACATCGCCGCGTCGGCCTTGTTGAGAAGCGGCTGCGCTTCGTTGCCGTCCTCGGGGCACGTGCTGATGCCCACGCTCAGACGCGGACCGACCGTGTCGCTGCCGAGCCGCACCGGCGCGTTCACCGCGTCGATGAGCCGCGCCGCCAGCGACTTCACCGCTTCCAGCGCGGGCAGCGTCGACACCATCACGAATTCGTCGCCGCCGTATCGCCCGGTTTGCTCCGTGACGCCAGCCGTCGCCATGAGCCGCGCCGCCACCGTGGCCAGCAGTTCGTCGCCGAGATGATGGCCGAGCGAATCGTTCACCACCTTGAATTCATCGAGATCGATGAACAGCACGCTCACGCGCGTGCGGTCCGCCCGCGCCCGCGCGAGCGTGTCGTCCAGACGCCGCGCGAGCGTCGCGCGATTCAGGAGGCCGGTGAGCACGTCGCGTTCGTTCAGATGCTTGAGCGCGCGGGAGCGCTCGGCGAGCTTGATCGCCGTGCGGTGCGTGACGATGCCGAGCGACAACGGATAGACGATCAGCATGGGCGCGCTGGCGATGGTGCTCGCCGACACGCTGCCCCAGTCGAATGCGACGCCGAACACGAGCGCGCCGAGCGCGAAGCCCGCGAGACAAAAGAGCAGGCCGCGGGCGAGCAAGCGCGCGCCGCCCGCCGCCACGTTGTTCATCATGAACATCAAGAGGACGAGCGTGGACGGCAGCCACGCGAACTTCATCGCGACGACGATCATCGCGCCCGCGAGGTTGTCCACGTAGATATTGCGCCGCTCGCTGCGGTCCGGGTAGGCGCCGGTGCGCGCGAGCAGAAACGCGAGATGCGGCCAGCCGAAGCAATACGCCAATACGAATAGCCGCTCGCCGGCCGATGCATGCTGCATCCACAGCACCGTCTGAACGAGCACGAAGCCCATCGCGAGGCCGATGCAGCGCAGCCCGTACGCGCGCCGGACAAAGCCCACGCCGCGCCGATGCGTCGCCGGGCGCGCGTTGGATGCGAGACCGGACGCATCAACCGAGGTCATCGCGGCGGCCTCGGTCGATGCAAAGCGAGCGCGATGCGCGAACCCATGTCCGCACCCGAGCATGCCCGGCGCATCGCCGCGACGGGCGACGATGCGGCGGGTGATCGATGGAAGGTGACGAAGCATGGGTCTGAGAGGCAAGGCGATAGCTGGTTTACGTCGCGCGGATGCGATGCTTTAGCACGACGAACCGCGCATTTACCTGCAGGATACCGCTCACTTTTTGTCCATACGCGTCGGCGCGTAACGCTTTCGAAAGTCCGCCGCGACGAATCGTCAACTCGGGGTAAGTGCGCCGCAAGCGCACTGTCTTAAAGAGGCCATCAGCGGGTGCTTAAATCCGTCGCGCGTGCAAAGCGCGCGCCCTCGCTTTCGCGGCGCCTGAAAGCGCAAACGAACGAACCACTATCAAAACGACACCGGAGTCCCCTTCATGTTTCGTCGAGCCCTCATGGTTGGCGCATCGGCCGCCGCCGCAATCGGCATGTATGCCTGCGGCAGCGACCATAACGACACCCCTCAAAGCGCGCAGAACAAGCTCGCCACGGCGACACCGATCAAGCATCTCGTCGTGATCTTCAACGAGAACGTCTCGTTCGATCACTACTTCGCGACCTACCCGAACGCCACGAACCCGGCCGGCGAACCGGCCTTCACGGCGGCGGCGGGCACCCCGGCAATCAACGGCCTGAGCGGCACGCTGCTCACCGCCAACCCGAACTTCACGAATACGCTGAACGGCGCGGCGGCGGCCAATCCGTTCCGCCTCGACCGGACGCAGGCGGCCACCGCCGACCAGAATCACGCGTACACGGCCGAACAGCAGGCCTACAACAACGGCGCAGCGGACCTGTTCCCGAAGTACACGGGTAAGGGTTCGAGCGGCGGCGCGGGTTCGTTCGGCACGGCCGGGCAGGTGATGGGCTATTTTGACGGCAACACGGTCACCGCGCTCTGGAACTACGCGCAGAAGTTCGCGATGAGCGACAACGCCTACACCGACACCTACGGCCCGTCGACGCCGGGCGCGCTCGAAGTGGTATCCGGCCAGAACAACGGCATGCAGATCGTCAAGGCGAGCAAGCCCGCGTTCAATATGACGACGGCGTCCGGTTCGTACTATGTCGCGGACGGCCAGGGCGGCTACTCGATGATCAACGACGTCGATCCCGGCTACGACGTCTGCTCGAGCACGACCGACCAGGCGATGATGACCTCGAAGAACATCGGCGATCTGCTCAACGCGAAGAACATCACGTGGGGCGGCTTCATGGGCGGCTTCAACCTCGCGACCGTGAACGGCAACGGCACGACGGGCTGCAAGCGCAGCACCGTGTCGCAGGTGGTCGGACAGGCGACGGCCGACTATATCCCGCATCACAACTGGTTCCAGTACTACGCGTCGACGGCCAATCCGCAGCACTTGCGCCCGAGCTCGACGGCGGCCATCGGTTCGTCCGTGGAAGCGGACGGCAAGACGCCGGAGCCCGCGAACCATCAGTACGACAGCGACGACTTCTTCGCGGCGGTGAAGGCGGGCAACTATCCGTCGGTGAGCTTCGTGAAGGCGCCTGCGTTCCAGGACGGCCACGCGGGCTACTCGGACCCGCTCGACGAGCAGGCGTTCACCGCGAAGGTCGTGAACTTCCTGCAGCAGCAGCCGGATTGGAACAGCACCGCCGTGATCGTCGCATGGGACGACTCGGACGGCTGGTACGACCACGCGTACGCCGCGCCGACTGCGTCTTCGTTCGACGCGCAAGCCGACCAGCTGAACGGCGCGGGCAAGTGCGGCTCCGGCGCGGCGCCCATCGGCGTGAATGGCGGCGCGGTGAACGGCCGCTGCGGTCCGGGCACGCGCATACCGTTCCTCGTGATCTCGCCGTGGGCGAAGGTGAACTACGTCGATCACACGCCGATCAGCCAGGCTTCCGTGGTGCGTTTCATCGAAGACAACTGGCTCGGCTCGGCGCGTCTGGGCGGCGGCTCGTTCGATGCGACCGCGGGCAGCATGATGGGCATGTTCGACTTCAGCGGCAAGGGCAACAACGCGAAGCTCTTCGTCGATCCGAACCTCGGTTCGCCGGTGGCTTCCGTGCCGGCAATCTAAGCAAGGCCACGCACGCACGGCCCGTCCGTGCGTGGTTGTGCCTTCACGTTTTCCGTTGTCGCCGCTTGCCGGCGACAACGCGTTTTCATCGAAGCTCTCGTATTCATCAGTCCATGTCCACTACCGTCGATCCGGCTCTTCGCCAGTCCAGTGATAAACCGAACTGGAAGCGCCGCGCGCTTCACGTGGCCGCTCTGCTCATCGTCGCGGCGGGCGCGTTCGGCGCGTATGCCGTCATCGCGCCGTCGCGCGTGCCCGCGGCAATTGGCGATATCGTCGAGAATCTGACGGGCGCGAACGCGCATCCCGTCGTGTTGCAGCGACCGCCGGCGGTGCAACTGAGCGCCGTCGCGCAACTCGGCAAGCGCATCTTCTTCGACCGGAGCCTTTCGGCGTCGGGCCAGCAGTCGTGCGCCTCGTGCCACGATCCGGCGCATGCGTTCGGCCCGCCGAACGACCTCGCCGTGCAGCAGGGCGGGCCGCATCTGACGCTGCCGGGATATCGGCCGCCGCCGTCGCTCATGTATCTCTACCGGCAGCCGGCGTTCAGCATCGGTCCCGATCAGGGCGATGCCGACGAAGCGCCGGATCTCGCGAAACTGGCCGCGCAGGCGAGCGGCACGGCGCGCGCGCAGAAAAGCGCGGGCGTGGCGCCCGCCGCCCCGGCGATGGTGCCGCAAGGCGGCCTCTTCTGGGACGGCCGCGCGGATACGTTGCAGGCGCAAGCGAGCGGGCCGATGGTCAATCCGGTCGAAATGGCGAACGCGAGCCTCGCGCAAGTCGCGGAGAAGCTCGCGCATACGCCGTACAAGATGGAATTCGAAAAACTCTTCGGGCCGCGTATTTTCAGTAGCGGCGATCTGGCGGTATCGGAGGCGATGTTCGCCGTGGCCCGCTATCAAGTTGAAGAGCAGGCGTTTCATCCGTACACGAGCAAATACGATTACTGGCTCGAAGGCAAGGCGCGGCTGACGCAAGCCGAACTGCACGGGCTGCGCCTCTTCAACGATCCCGACAAGGCGAATTGCGCGGGCTGCCATGTGTCGAAGCCGAGCCCCGACGGTCTGCCGCCGATGTTCACCGACTTTCAGTACGAATCGCTGGGCGTGCCGCGCAATAACGCGCTCGCGATTAATCGCGATCCGAAGTTCTACGACATGGGCGTGTGCGGCCCTTTCCGCGAAGACCTGCGCGAACAGACGCAGTATTGCGGCATGTTTCTCACGCCCACGCTGCGCAACGTCGCGACGCGGCACGCGTTCTTTCATAACGGCATCTATCGTTCACTGGACGACGTGATGGCGTTCTATAACGAGCGCAATACCGCGCCGCAGAAGTTCTATCCGAAGGACGCCCGAGGCGAGGTGCGCAAATACGACGACCTGCCGCCGCAATTTCACGCAAACGTGGACGACAAGGACGCGCCGTTCGATCGCAAGCCCGGCGATACGCCCGCGATGACGCAAGAGGATATTCACGATATCGTCGCGTTTCTTCATACGCTGGACGATGGGTATAAGCCTTGAAAAGCGCCGGCGCTAAGGCGTTCGCATAACCCGACGCGGCACATGCGGCGCGTTTTGCGCGATGTCGTCGAGCTCGTCGCGCACGACATCGATGCTGAACATCGCTTCTTCGCGCGCGCCGTCGACGTGAATCGTCTCCAGTCGCCGGCGCACCGCGCCATAGCGCGCGCCCGCATTGCGATGCAACTCCGCGCGCTCGCTATAGCGCAGGAAGGTCTGCAACGAGGCGAGCACCGCAGCGCTCATGCTCGTGAGTCCGACGACCACGCGCAATCCCGGCGACACGGCCAGCGTCACGAGCGACACGAACGCCGATGTGCCCGTGAGCGCGGTAATGGCGATGACCGCGAGCCCCAGGTATCGCGCGCAGGCACTCAGGCGGTCGGCCATCGCGTAGTGGCGGATCTGCGCTTCGCGGGCGCGTCTTATCCATGTGAGAACGAGCGATTCGGCGTCGTGCGGCGGGTCGTAGGGCGCGTGCTTGTTTGAAGTGGACATGGTCAGGATGCGTTGGAATCTTGATAGTGAATATGCCTGCTGAATAGGACAGACGGTGTCTCGGACAACGAGGCTGGCATCGCAACGCCGTTCTTATCGCTACTCTGTGCGCATTACGATCGATCGTTCGGCTTCGAGCCGAAGGGCTGATCGGCAAGCCCCGCTCGTCGCGTAAAATGAACTCGCCGCTTCGTCTCGTCTCCCGCGAAACAGGACACTCCATGCTCCAGCCATTTGCGTCGTCAGAGCCGTTCACGATCGGAGTCGAACTGGAAGTTCAGGTCGTCAATACGCACGACTACAACCTGACGAAGGCGACGACGGAACTTCTGAATCGCGTGAGAGAAGAGCGTTTCGAGGGCGCGATCAATCCGGAGACAACCGAAGGCATGATCGAGTTGTCGACGGGCATCTGCAAGAACTTCGATCAGGCGAAAAGCGAATTGCAGGTGCTTCGCGATACGCTCGTTCGGGCAGGCGACTTTCTCAATGTCGGCGTGTGCGGCGGAGGAACCAATTTCTTCCAGAACTGGTACGACCAGCGTTCGGACGGACGCGAGCGCTCGGAATATCTGATGAGCCTTTATGGCGCGCTCTATCAGCAATTCACGATTTTCGGCCAGCACGTGCATGTCGGCTGCGCGGACGCCGATTCGGCGCTCGTTCTATTGCACTCGCTTTCGCGTTACGTGCCGCATTTCATTGCCCTTGCCGCGTCTTCTCCGTTCGTGCAAGGCAGCGACACGCAGTTTCAATGCGCCCGCTTGAATTCCGTCGCGCCGTTTCCGTTGTCGGGGCAAGCGCCGTTCGTCACGAAATGGAGTGAGTTCGAAGCGTACTTCGATCGCATGACGCAAACGGGTCTCGTCAAAAGCCTGAAAGACTTCTATTGGGACATTCGTCCGAGTCCGGGATACGGCACCATCGAAGTGCGCGTGATGGATACGCCGCTGCGTGTCGAATGGGCTGCGGCCATTGCGGCCTATATCCAGTCGCTCGCGCGCTATCTGCTGACCGATCTGCCTTTGCGCCTGACCGAGCGTGATTACGAAGTCTATCGGGCGAACCGGTTCATGGCGTGCCGCTTCGGACTGGACGGCGTATGCGTGAATCCCGAGACCGGGCAGCGCCGCCCAATTCGCGAAGACATTCTCGCCACGCTCGACGCCATCGCGCCGCACGCCCATGCTCTCGCCGCTGACGAAGCGCTCCATGCGATCAGGCGGACCGTGACGCAGGGAATAACCGATGCGACGTGGCTGCGCCGCATCTACGGCGCGCACGATTCGCTGCATGAAGTCGTGCGCCAGCAATGCCGCGTATGGCGCGGCGCGCAGACGCCGGAATGACGCGGCTCTTGCTGACTTACCGCGATACCGCCGCGACGCAGTCGATCTCGATGTCGAAGCGTCCCGGCCACGCGGGCACATTCACGAAGATGCGCGCCGGCGGCTCATGCCCGAAGAAGCGCGCATAGATTTCGTTCACGACCGAAAACATCTCCACCGACGTGCAGTAGACATTGCACTTCAACACTTCATCGAGCGACGATCCCGCCGTCTCCACGCACAGCTTCAATTGCTCGAGCACGCGTTGCGTCTGCTGCTCGATAGGCGCATCGAGTACCTCGCCGGTATCCGGATCGAAGGGCGGAAGACCCGAGACATACACCGTGTCGCGATGACGCGTGACAACCGATACCGGCGCCTTCCTTCGTTCGAGCCAACTGGAAAGCGGTTCCACGCGGATGATTTCACGAGCCATCACACGCTCCTTCGAAGTCACGCGTTGCCTGAGAACAGCGCGTTGAGTTGGGCGCCGGATGCCGCGCCTTCGAAGCCGTCGAAGCGTCCTTCGGCAAGCGTCATGGCCGCACGCATGAAACCGCCCCACGCGGCCCGCGCCAGCGCGCCGCCGACGCTCACGCGCCGCACGCCGAGCGCGGCGAGGTCGCTCAGCGTGAACGGCGACGGTCCGCCGATCAGCACGTTGACCGGCTTGGGCGCGACTGCGGCGACCACGGCCTCGATCTGCTCGCGAGTGTGAATGCCCGGCGCGTAGAGGCAGTCGGCGCCTGCCGCCGCGTAGGCCGTGAGGCGCGCGAGCGTGTCGTTGAGATCAGGCGTTCCCGCAAAGAAGTTTTCCGCGCGGCCGATCAAGAGCGTGTCGCCGCCATTCGCATCGATGGCGCGGCGCGCTGCTTGCAGGCGCGCGACGGCGACGTCGAGCGGGAAGAGCGGCGCTGACGCGTCGCCGGTGGAGTCTTCGATCGACAACCCTGCCACGCCGGTCGCAACCGCCAGCTCGACGCTCGCGGCGACTTCTGCCGGCGTCGCGCCGAAGCCGTTCTCGAAGTCGGCGTTAATGGGCAGATCGGTGGCGTCCACCATCGTGCGCAAATGCGCGAGGACGAGATCGCGCGTGACGTGATTGTCGGCGTGTCCGGTGGACCAGGCAAAGCCGGAACTCGTGGTCGCAAGCGCCTGAAAGCCGAGGCTCGCTAGATAACGCGCGCTGCCCGCGTCCCAAGGGTTCGGCAACATGAAGCAACCGGACTCATGCAATGCGCGAAAGGCCGCGCGTTTCTCTGCGACGCTGCGTGACATGATGTGCTCCCGATGGTTGACGCTCGATGGTTGATTGTCTCACCGTCCCGCGCCCAGTCGTTTCACGCGCGCCCGAAGCATGGCTGCATCACCGCACATAGTCCAGAAGCCCCTGCACGAGCGCATCGAAAGTCGCGCGGCAAGGCGGCGACGCGCGCAGGTCCTCGTGCATGGTCACCCACGTTTCCAGTTGCAGCGCGACGAGCTTGGGCAGCACGCGGACGAGCGCCGCATCGCGGCGGGCGAGCGGCACCTGACACACGCCGATGCCCGCGCCCGCGCGGATCAGCGCGAATTGCGCGACATCGCTGTCGGTGCGTAGCGAGAGCGCGCCGCGCGAATAGCCGGGAAATGCCTTGCTCGCCTCGCGGACGAAGGCCGTCCATTGATCGTAGCCGATGATCGCGTGTTTCCACAGCGCCGCCGCGTTCCTGGGCGTGCCATGCATCGCGAGATAGTCGCGATGCGCATGCAGCCCGAGCTCGATGCTACCGACGCGCCGCGCGACGAGTTGGGTCTGCTTGGGCCGCACCATGCGCACGGCGATATCGGCTTCGCGCCTGAGCAGGTCCTGCACGCGATTGGACAGCACCAGTTCGACGACGAGATGCGGGTGCCGTTGCCGCAGCGCCGCGATGATGGGCGGCAGCACTTCGACGCCGACGACTTCGCTCGCCGATACACGCACTACGCCTCGCACGTCGCCGCCATTGCCGTGACCGCTCGCCGCGCGTTCCAGCGATAGAGCCGTGCTCTGCATCGCCTCCGCATGAGCGCGCAGGCTGAGCGCCAAGTCGGTCGGCTGCAAGCCGGTTTGCGAACGCGTGAAAAGGCTCGCGTTCAACGCCCGTTCGAGCGCTTCGATGTGACGGCCCGCGGTCGGCTGCGTGATCCCCAATGCGCGCGCCGCCGCCGACAGCGACCCTTCCTGAAGCACCGCCAACAGCGTGCGATAGAGTTCCCAACCTATGTTGTCCGCCATGCAAATTTGTATATCCGCTCTACGTTGTTCGGCAATTCTATTGCAGCCGTGTCTCGCGCAGAATCATCCAATCGACATAACAAGGAGCGTGGCATGACTCGGGAAACGGCTTTGGTGCTTGGCGCAACCGGCGGCATCGGCGGCGAGGTCGCGCGGCAATTGCGCGATGCGGGCTGGCATGTGCGCGGACTGCGGCGTTCCGCTGCGGCGAGCGAGCAAACGGACGGCATCGAACGGATTCACGGCGATGCGATGAATCGCGCGGACGTGACACGCGCGGCCAAAGGGGCGACGGTGATCGTGCATGCGGTGAATCCGCCCGGCTACAGGCGGTGGGCCGATTTCGTGCTGCCGATGCTCGACAACACGATTGCGGCAGCGAAGACCGAGCGCGCGACCATCGTGCTACCGGGCACGGTGTACAACTTCGGACCGGACGCGTTTCCCGCGATCGCCGAGAACGCGCCGCAAAATCCAATCACCAAGAAAGGAGCGATTCGCGTCGAGATGGAAGCGCGGCTCGAACGTGCAAGCCGCGAAGGCGTGCAGACGCTGATCGTACGTGCGGGCGATTTCTTCGGGCCGAAAGCGGGCAACAACTGGTTCTCGCAAGGGCTCGTCAAGCCGGGAAAGCCGGTCCAAAGAATCGTATATCCGGGGACGGCCGGTGTCGGACACGCATGGTCATATCTGCCGGACGTGGCACGCACCATGGTCGAACTGCTCGCGCGCCGCGATACGCTGGATCGTTTCGCGCGCTTTCATATGCGCGGTCATTGGGACGAGGACGGCACGCTATTCGCTGCGGCCATCCAACGCGTGGTGGCGCGACAAACGGGGCGAGCGCCTTCGATCCACGCCTTTCCGTGGTGGCTGCTGACGCTCGCATCGCCCTTTAACGCGACCTTTCGCGAGATGCGCGAAATGCGCTATTTATGGCGAACGCCGGTGCGCATGATCAACACGCGGCTTGTCGAAGTGCTCGGCCATGAGCCGCATACGCCGCTCGACGATGCAATCGAAGCGACGCTCGTGGGTCTGCGCTGCGTCGAGTCTTGAACGAGAGGCGCAACCACACAGGGATTGCGTGTAGCCGCTCGTCGTCGTAACGTGAGTTATCCGGCGTCGCGATTGCCGAGGGCAACGATCATGTCAACCGAGTGGAAGCGTCGCGTCCGATTGTTCGTGCAGCGTTTCTGGCAGCCGACGAGTGCATGCATGACCTGCATGCCGGGTAGCTGGAGCAACGTCATGAGTCTCGCGCATTGGATCATCGCATTCAAAACCGGACTCTTGACCGGACTTCTGGCGGTGCTTCTCACTTTCACGCCGGCGACGAAACTCTATGGCAACCGATACGGCAATGCGTTGCTGGTCGGCTTGCTGACCGCGTTAGGCGATGCTTATTCACACGCGAGTCGCTACTCCAATCCGTACGTCGAACATATTCTCACAGGCGTGGTTTCAGGAATCTTCGCGCTCATCGCTTCGTTTCTGTTCGAGGATCGCGCTCGCCGTATTCGTAAAATTTGGGCGCGTTTCTCCAGATAGTCTGACTCTGGCCGCTTGAATTGCGTTTGCTTCGATCGATGTCGGCCATTGTGTCACGCGATGAATGTGCTTCGCGGGCAACGCATATGGCATAGTTCGGCATTGCAATCGAAAAGGGGAGTCCTATGGCAACGCTCAAAGACATTCAGACGAAGATAGCCAAACTACAGGCGCAAGCCGAAGCAATAGCGAAGAAAGAGTCGGCGGGTGCCATCGCCCGAATTCATTCGTTGATGGACGAATACGGTTTGACTGTCGACGACCTGCGTGCGCACGGGGCGGGAAAAGGCAGTGGCGCGAAACGCGGCGCAAGCACCGGTTCGCAAAAGGGCGGCGCGTCGAATGCGAAATATCGGGATCCGAAGAGCGGGGCGACATGGAGCGGTCACGGCCGCGCGCCCGGCTGGATTGCCAACGCGAAGAACCGTAACCGGTTCCTTATCGACGCGGACGCAAGCACGGCCTCTGCCGCCGATGCGAAACAGGCAAAGCCTCGCGGCAATTATGTGCGGGGCCCGCAGCCGCCTAAGTATCGCGATCCGAAGACGGGCGCGGAATGGAGTGGCCGAGGCAAGGCGCCGGCGTGGCTCGCGTCCGCGAAGGACAGGACCAGGTTCCTGATCGATGCGACAGCGGCAAACGGCGCGTCCGAGAAAAAGACGGCCTCCAAGAAAGCGGCCACGAAGAAAGTCGCAAAGAAAGCCCAGGCCGCGACAAAGAAAACGGCGACGAAGAAGGCTGCAAGGAAGGCTTCCGCCAAGCGCGCTTCGGTGTCCGAGGCAGCGCAAAACGGCAGCGCGAACACAGCCGAGGCCAGTTAAGTGATGCAAGCGCCGGTTCGTCATGTCAACGACTCCGGCGTTTCTTCAAGCACGGCCAAGAAGCGTGTTACTCGCTCGCCTTCAATGGCGAGCGATCAATCATCGGGCCAATCGGCCAACTCATGCGAAGGAAGGCACGCATACGGCCTTCCGCCACTCGCAAAGTCAATTCAAAGCGAACGCGGGTCGATGAGCCATTCATCGACGAGGTAAAGCCTACCTTCGCAACTCTCTCCTATTCCTGGCGACGCAGTAAGTCTTATTGAATTGATTGGCAACCCACGCGTCGGTACACGCCCCGCTTGACTTCCATTGCGCCGCCGTCAACGATTCTTACGCGGACGCAAAAAAGCGCACCGCACGACGCGGCACGAGAACGCCGTTCACGAGAGCCGTTCACGAGAGCGATTCAATTGCCAGGAGGAAGGAGACATGCCCGAAGCACTCTGCAGGCCTCGCACTATCCGATACGTCAACAAGGCAGCGGTAGCGGCTGCACCGTTTGCCGCGCTGGCGCTTGCCGCGTGTCATGGCGGAAACGACGACAACAACAACGGCACGCCGCCGACTGCTGCGCTCAGTTGTGCGCAACTCGCGGGAATGAGCGTGCCTGCAAGCGCAATCGGTTTGCCGACGACGGGCGCGACCGTAGCCGCCGCCGCGGTCGTTCCCGCATCCGGCACGGGCGTCACGGCCACGCCCGAGTATTGCCTCGTGAGCGGGTCGATTGCGCCCGTCGATCAGACCGCGCCGAAGATCAACTTCCAGGTCGCGATGCCGACGCAGTGGAACAGCAAGGCGATGATGTTCGGTGGCGGCGGCTATGACGGCACCATACCCGCCGTGACCGGCAACGTCCCCGCCGGCCCGACGACACAGCCCGCGCCGCTTGCTCGCGGCTATGCGGTGTTCGGGAGCGATTCGGGCCATCAGGCCGGCGCGCTCGGCAGCCGCGACGGTTCGTTCGGCACCAACGACGAAGCCGTCGCGAACTTCTCCGGCGATGCGCTCAAGAAAACGCGCGATGCAGCGGTCTATCTGATCGGAAAGCGTTATGCGGTCGACAAACCCAAGCGCGCCTACTTCGCGGGCGGCTCGTCGGGCGGACGCGAGGCGCTGGCTGTCGTGCAGCGTTGGCCGCAGGACTGGGACGGCTCCATCGTGTTGTATCCGGCATGGAATGCGGCGACGCTGGACCTTCAGTTCGGCCGCATCACGCGCGCGCTCGCGCTGCCGGGCGCGTATCCGAATCAGGCGAAGCGCAAGGTGCTGCTCAATGCCGCGGTGTCCGCCTGCGATGCGCTCGACGGCGTGGCGGACGGTCTCATCAGCAACATGGCCGCCTGCAATGCGAGCTTCGATCCGGCGACCGCGACGGTGAACGGCACGCCGCTGCGATGCGCGAACGGCGCGGACACGGGCGACACGTGCCTCTCCGACGCGCAGATCGCGGCGCTCAAGGTCTACGCGACGCCGATCACGTTCAGTTACCCGCTCGCAAGCGGAGAGACGCAGTATCCCGGCTTCAACGTGTGGGGCGCGGACCTGGGCGTCGTGAATGCATCGGCGGTGCAGCCGACCGTCATTGCCCTCGCGCTGAATCTGGTGCAGCCGGCGAGTCCCATGCCTGCCACCGCGCCTTACTTCAGCGTCTTCTGGGACCAGTGGATTCGCTACTTCGTGGCGCGCGATCCGAACGTCAACTCGCTCACGGTCGATCCGCAAAACCCGGGCGCGTATCAGGCGCGCATCAGTGCCCTGACGGCCGAGCAGGACGTGAACAAGACGGACCTGTCCGCGTTCAATGCGAAGGGCGGCAAGATCCTGATGGCGCACGGCATGTCCGATGCACTCGTCAGCACGCAGTCGACGGAGCAGTATTACCAGCGTCTGCGTCAGACGATGGGCGCGTCGACGGTCAGCAATTTCGTGCGCTATTACGAGATCCCCGGCTACGGGCACTCGACCAGCAGCATCTTCAACGCGGGATGGGACTCGCTGACGACGCTGGAGAACTGGGTCGAGAAGGGCGTAACGCCGCCTGCGCAGATCGTCGCGGACAAGACGGGCGTGCCGGGCCGCACGCGCCCGCTCTGCGAATACCCGACCTTCCCGCGCTATAACGGTTCGGGCGATGTGAACGTCGCGTCGAGCTTCACGTGCGCGGCGCAGTAATGATGGTGTGTTGATGACCGATGCCGCGGGCTTTCATCATGCTCGCGGCATCGGTCTTATCGGCGGGGCGGGAAGTCGAGTAACGCTCGGGCATCGGCCAAGCGCGGCCAAGCGCGTTCAATGCGCCGTGGCTGCCCGCATCGCGCGATATTCACGCCGCACGATATCCATCAGCTCGGCCACCGACGTATTCGCGCTGCGCTGCTCATACGTGACGCGGCCGCGCTGCATCAACATGATGCGATCCGCTATGTCGAGCGTCTGCGCGTAGTTGTGCATGATCATGATGATCGACAGCCCGCCTTTCTCCTTCAGCCGCAGCACGAGGTCGATGATGAGCCCCGCTTCGCGCGCGCCCATTGCGGCGAGCGGTTCGTCGAGCAGCAGAATGCGCGCGTTCGAATTGACGGCGCGCGCCACGGCGATCGCCTGACGCTGACCGCCCGACAGACGCTCCACCGGCAAATCGACGGACGGCACATGCACGCCGATATCGTCGAGACATTGCGCCGCGCGCTCGCGCATCTGCTTGTGATCCACGAGCCGCATGAGACTGAGCGGCCCGCGCCGCACGATCTCGCGGTTCAGAAACATGTTGTGGTAGATGCTGAGCGAATTGGCGAGCGCGAGGTCCTGATACACGCATTCGATGCCGAGCGACCGCGCGTGATCGACGGAACGGATCAGCGTTTCCTGTCCGTGCACGTGCAGCGTGCCGCTCGTCTGCTGATGAAAGCCCGTGAGAATCTTGACGAGCGTGGACTTGCCCGCGCCGTTGTCGCCGAGCACGCCGAGAATTTCGCCCTTGCCGAGCGTGAGGGACACGCCGTCGAGCGCGGTCACCGCGCCGAAGCGTTTCACGAGATTGTCGCCGCGCAACGCGAGATCGGGCGCGGCGGTTTGCGCTTCACTCATCACCGTGCTCCCTTGCGGCGAATGCGCCCGATGTGAATGTTGAAGATCATCGCGGCGAGAATCGCGGCGCCGAGAATGATGTTGAACGTGAACGCGTTGATGCCGATGAGCGTGAAGCCGTCGTTCAGAATGCCGAGCACCGCCGCGCCGATCAGGCCGCCGACGATCGTGCCCGAGCCGCCCGTCAACGGCGTGCCGCCGATCACCGCTGCCGCAACCGCGAGAAACATGATCTGATTGCCGCCCGCTTGAGGATCGATGGACGTGATGCGAAAGCCTTCGAGTATGCCCGTGAGACCCGCGAGCACGGCAGCCAGAACGAAGTTACCCAGACGCAGCCGGTTCACGAGAATGCCGGCCTCGCCCGCGCCGAGCGGATTCGCGCCCGCCGCCTGCGTATGCAGGCCCCAGCGCGTGTGCCGCAACAGCACGTGCATGATGATCGCGAGCCCGACCGTCCAGATGATCTCGCTGTAACCCCACGCGCCCATCACGGCGGCGAACTCCGGCGAGCCGGGCGTCGCGACCGGCGTGCCGCGCGAAACCGTGAGCGTGATGCCGTTGATGAGGAACAGCGTGCCGAGCGTCGTGACGAAAGAGGGCAGGCGCAGATAGACGGTCACCGCGCCGTTCACGAAGCCGATGATGGCCGCCGCGACGAGGCCCGCGATCACGGCGAGCCACATGGGCGCGCCGGCATCGTTGGCGAAGACCATCATGAACGGCGCGAACGCGAACACCATGCCCGCCGACAGATCGATATCGCCGCCGATCATCAGCATGATCTCGCCGAGCGCGATGATCGCCACCGGCGCAATGAACTGCGACAGGTTGACGAGGCTCGCGTTGGAGAGCAGGAAGTCGTGGTTGACGATCTGAAAGTACGCGGCGAGCAGCACCGCGACGAGCAGTATCCGCAACTCGGGCGCCCATTGGGCGAAGAGCGCGCCGCGCGGTCTCGCGACCGTCGCGGCGCCGTGTGTTTTGCCGGGCTCGTTCAGCGTATTCATCAGGACTTGATCGCGCCGTTCATCGGAACGATTTGCGGCTTGGTGGTCTTGCCTTCATAACGCGTCGACGTATTGAGGTACGGCTCGACGGTCGCCTTGGTCACGAACTTGAGACCCGTGTTGATGTTCGCGGGTCCGACGAGTCCGCCCGACGCGAGGAACGTGAACGCTTCCACCACGGTATAGAAGCCCTGCACATACGGCTGCTGGTCGATGGTGAAATCGAGGAAGCCTTCGTGGATCAGCTGAACGGTCTGCGGCAACAGGTCGAAGCCGCCGCCATGCACGCCCTTCGACGGCAGGTTCGATTCCTTCATCACTTGCGCGATGCCTTGCGTGCTGCCTGCATCGACGGCGAACATGCCCTTGAGGTTCTGGTGTCCCAGATAGAACGACTTGATCTTGGACAGTTCCTCGTTGACCGTCGCGCCCGTCGCCACGGTCTGAATGTCGATCTTCTTGCCGGATTTCTTGATGGCGTCGCTCGCGCCGTCCAGACGCGGCTGGATGTTCAGCTGACCCGGCGTCGAGATGAAAAGCGCCACCATGCCGCTATCGACGAGACTCGCAATGCGCTCGCCCATCTGATAACCGGAGAGATACAGTTCCTGCCCGATGTACGCGAGACGCGGGCTCGTCTTGCCGCGCGGCGCGTCGGCGTTATAGGCGAACACCGGAATGCCGGCATCGAGCGCGGCTTGAATCGGCTTGTCGAATGCAGTCGGATCGACGATCGGCACGGCGATGGCATCGGCTTTCGCGGCGATCGCGGAGTTCACGGCGCGCACCATTTCACCGGCATCGGACGTGGCGGAGCCGGTCCACTGATAGTCCATGCCGAAGAGTGAGCACGCGTCCTGTATGCCGTATTGCGTCGGCACGAAGAACGGATTCGTGGTGACGTGATTGACGAACACGATCTTCCATTTCTTGTGCTGCGGGAACGCGGATTCGGCGGCCTGGGCGCTCGAAATCAGACCGCCCGCGCCCGCGACGCCGCCCAGCATGGAGAGCGCCGCGCCGAGCCCCGCGCCCTGCATCAGGCCGCGCCTTGCGGTGCTGATGCCGTTGTTATCGTCTTTCGTGTCCCGGTTCTGCGTCATGTCCACCTCCGTTCTTGGTCGATGCGAGTCGACGTGTCGTCGATTGCGTCCAGATAATGGGTGATCGCTTGCTCATCACTTCGGAGCGGCCTTCACATTGGAAAGACGTCGATGATGATTTTCTTTCGATGCGTTTCGATAAAGCTCAATGCTTATTTATTCGCGTCTTGGCGCTCAGAAACGGGAATCGCGGCGGGCATGACGCACTGAATCGCGCGGTTGTCTCATATTTTGGTTTATGCAGCGCACAGGCGGGAAAAAGAACAGAGCCACTATATGCAGGTATTTTCGGCGCTTCGATTAGAGCTTTCCCGATGAAACGCACGCACGGACGCATGCGGTGAATGAGTCCGCGAAAAGGGTGCGATGCGGGCGGCGGCGAGGCTTGCTCTAACGCCCGAAAAGGTTCTCGCGAATTTGCAGCAGATGCCCGGTCAGTAGCTCGCAAGCCAGCTCGGCGTCGCGATCCCGAAGCGCATCGACGATGGCGCGGTGCTGCGCTTCGTACTGACTGCGCCGCTCGGGCGTGAGCGACTTGCGCTTCAGGCGTCCCCATTCGCCTTGTTCGCGCACTTCGTTCGTCAATTCCAGCACGCGCAGAAAGAAGCTGTTATGCGTCGCCACCGCGAACGCGCGATGCAACTCGCCATCCCAGTGTTCGAATTCTTCGATGCTCGACGCCGCTTCCGACCGCTCGATGCACTCGGTCATGTGCGTAAAGTCGGCGACCGTCGCATAGCGCACGATCAAGCCCGGCATCAACGGTTCGATCAGGAGCCGCGCTTCCATCAGTTCGGCGGGACTCGTGTGCACGGCGTCGGTCTTTGGCTCCGGTTGCGGCTCGGGCGGCGTTAGTGGCGTTAGCGGTGCCACCGGGCTTGCCGACATCCCGCCCGGCATCACGAACGTGCCGCTGCCGACTGCCTGGCGAATGAGCCCGCGTTCCTTGAGATCCGCGAGCACGCGGCGCACCGCGCCGCGCGACGCGCCGAACTCTTCGCTCAACTCGCGCTCCGGCGGCAGACGCACGCCCACGCCCAGCCGGCCGCTGCGGATCGCCTCTTCAAGGTAATTGGCGAGCTCGCGCGCTCCTTTGGACCTGACTGTCAGCCTGATTTCGTCGACGCTGCTCATGAGTTTTCCTGCTCATCCTCTTAGACCAATTGGTATCGGAGATTGGTTAACCCTAGTTCTCTTTGTCCTTTTTTGGTCCTAGAGTGGCTCCAGATTCACCGTCAAGTCTAGATTAAAGGCCCACCATGAAATTAGCAACTTTGCGGGTAGATGGCGCGAAAACCGTCGCTGTCGTGGATTCGGAAGGCGGCAAGTACTGGCCGGTTTCCGAACTTTGCGACGGCTTCTCCGGCGACATGGTCCAATTGGTTCAACAGTTCGCCGACCTACGCGAAACGCTGCGTCCGCGTGGCGAAGGCAAGCCGCTCGCGTCGGCGCAACTGCTCGCGCCGATCGACCAGCCGCGCCGCAACGTGTTCTGTGTCGGCAAGAACTATCACGACCACGCCGAGGAGTTCAGCAAGTCGGGCTTCGACAAGAGCGCGCAGGCGGGCGAGCACATTCCGGAAGCGCCGGTCGTGTTCACCAAGCCGGTCTCCACGATCATCGCGACGGGCGAGCGCATTCCGCGCCACGCCGACGTGACGCAGCAGATGGACTACGAAGTGGAGATCGGCGTCGTGATCGGCAAGGCGGGGCGCGGCATCAAGAAGGCCGACGCGATGAACCACGTGTTCGGCTACACGATCATCAACGACGTGACCGCGCGCGATCTGCAAAAGCTGCATCGCCAATGGTTCATCGGCAAGTCGCTCGACGGCTTCTGCCCGATGGGTCCGTTTCTCGTCACGGCGGACGAGATCGACGCAGAGAACATCGACGTGCGCTGCTGGATCAACGGCGAGCTGCGTCAGGAATCGAACTCGAAGCGCCTGATCTTCGATATCCCGACGATCATCGAAACGCTTTCGGCCGGCATGGAGCTTCAGCCGGGCGACGTCATCGCGACGGGCACGCCCGCGGGCGTGGGCATCGGCTTCAATCCTCCGAAATTCCTGCAAAGCGGCGACGTCGTGCGCATGGAGATTCCGGGCATCGGCATTCTTGAAAACGAGGTGGCGTGAACATGGCAACGAGAGAAGTGCAGGGCGTATTCATCGAGACCGAGGGCGAAGGCGCGCCGGTCGTGTGCATCCACGGTCTCGGCGGATCGTCGAACAACTGGACGCCGGTGTTGCCGGCATTCGAGGGCAAGCAGGTCATTCGCATCGACCTGCCGGGCAGCGCGCGCTCGCCGTTGCCTGAAGGGAAGCTGTCCATCGATCTGTATGTGGACACGATCGCCTCGGTCCTGCGCGAGATGCAAGTGACGAAGGCAGATGTCGTCGCGCATTCGATGGGCACCATCGTCGCGCAGCATCTGGCCGTGAAGCATCCGGAACTGGTGAAGAGCCTCGCGCTCTTCGGGCCGCTCGTCGCGCCGCCAGATGCAGGCCGCGAAGGCATGCGCCAGCGCGCCGGAATCGCGCGCGAGAAGGGCGTGCCCGGCGTGCAGGAGATTGCCGATGCCATCGTGAAGGGCGCGACCAGCGACGAGACCAAGTCGCAGCGGCCGGTGACGCTCGCGCTCGTACGCGAAAGCGTGATGCGGCAGTCGCCCGAAGGCTACGCGCAAAGTTGCGAAGCGCTCGCGGGCGCGCAGGCCGCCGAGATCGAGCGCATCGAAGTGCCGACGCTGCTCGTCACCGGCGATCAGGACGGCGTCGGCAAGCCGGATGCCGTGAAGGCGATGGCCGAGCGCATCAAAGGCGCGAAGGTCGTCGTGCTGAACGGCTGCGGCCACTGGACGACGTTCGAGAAGCCGGCCGAATCGACGGCGGAACTCAAGCGCTTCTACGAGGCGGCGCAGTGAGGAACTGAACGAGCCGGCACGCCGCGTCATTACAACGCCGCAGAGACGGCCACGACCGGCGCCGGAAGAACACCAACCAGGTCAGACCGTAATCAACCGGCGGCCCGCGCGCGAATGCGCCGGGTCCGCGTGGAGGAGACAGACATGAGTTCGATCCTGTTCGACAACGTATCCATTTTCGATGGCAGCGGCGCGCAGCCGTTCAAGGGCCAGGTGCTCGTGGATGGCCGACGCATCGTGCGCGTCGCGCGCGAGGAAGCGCCGATCAGCGCGCCCGACGCGCGGCGCATCGACGGCCGCGGCGCGTTTCTGATGCCCGGCATGACCGAGGCGCACACGCATTTCTCGTGGAACGACCAGCCTTCGCTATCCGCGATCCAGTTCATGCCGCCCGAAGAGCACATGCTCTGGTGCGTGCGCGTGGCGAAGCGTTACCTCGAAATGGGCTGGACGTCCGCGCTCGGCGCGGCCGCCGCAAAGCCGCGGCTCGATGTCGTGCTGCGCAATGCGGTGAATGCAGGCGAGTTCCCGGGGCCGCGCTATCTCGCGGGCAGTCAGGAGATCACCATTCTCGGCGGCCTCGCCGACAACACGCTGCCGCACATGCCGTTCAAGGAGCTGAACTTCGGCGCGGTCGTGAGCGGCCCGGAAGAGATGCGCGCGACCACGCGCATGTTCGTCAAGTACGGCGTCGATCACCTGAAGATCAATCTGTCGGGTGAGTACATCGCGGGCATTTCGGCGGAATCGTCGCCGTTCTCGGAAGAAGAAATCGCAATGCTCGCGGCCGAAGCCAAGCGCGCCGGCAAGCGCGTGGCGGCGCATGCGCGGTCGAGCGAATCGGTCAAGCAATGCGTGCGGCACGGGCTTGAATTGATCTTCCACGCGAGCTTCGCCGACGAAGAAGCGCTCGACATGCTCGAAGCCAACAAGGAGAAGCACTTCGTCGCGCCGGGCATCGGCTGGCTCATCAGCACGCTGTATCACGCGGAGAAGTGGGGCATCACGGAGGAAATGGCGACGAAGATGGGCTACAAGCGCGAGCTGGAGACCGCCGCCGAAACGCTGCGCAAGATGCACAAGCGCGGCATTCGCGTTCTGCCGGGCGGCGATTACGGCTTCGCGTGGATGCCGCACGGCACCAACGCGCGCGACCTTCAGTACTTCGTCGATTACATCGGCATGACGCCGATCGAAGTGCTCGTTTCGGCGACGCGCTACGGCGGCGAACTGATGATGATGCCCGACGAGCTGGGCCAGATTCGCGAGGGCTATCTCGCCGACATCATTCTCGTGGACGGCAATCCGCTTGCGGACCTGACCATCTTGCAGGACCCGAAGAAGATCACGCTCGTGATGAAAGACGGCGACATCTTCAAGACGACGCACGACTCGCTGCCGCCTCGCGGGGAACTGCATATCGGCACGCCGCTGCCGGCCGATGCTGGCGTCGAGCAAGCGGCGCCCGCGCCGGTGCATTAAGCGCTCGCAGACGCGGTGCGTGGCGCCGGCCGTTCCTTGCGGCCGGCGCCTTCGCTCACGAAAAAATCAGGAGACGACCACATGAAACCGCGCACTTTGCTCGCCGCGCTGGCGACCGGCCTCGCGTGCGCATCCGCGTTCGCCGCCGCGCCGACCATCGGGCTATCCAACGGCTACTTCGGCACCGAATGGCGCAACCAGATGATCGACGGCGCGAACCAGCAATTCGAGACCTATAAGGCGAAGGGCATGGCCGACAAGCTGGTCATCCAGCAGTCGGGCGCGAACACCGGCCAGCAGATTCAGGACATGCGCAACATGATCCGCCAGAAAGTCGGCGCGATCATGGTCGATGCGAATTCCGCGACCGCGCTCAACGGCGTCATCAACGAAGCGGAGCGCAGCAAGATTCCGGTCGTCTCGTTCGATCAGGCCGTGTCGAATCGCTATGCGACCAACGTGACGGTCGATCATTACAAGTGGGGCCAGCGCTACGCCGAATGGATCGCGGAGCAACTGCACGGCACGGGCAACGTCGTGGTGCTCGACGGCATTCCCGGACATCCGGCGGCCGAAGCGCGCAAGAAGGCCGCGCTCGATACGTTCGCGAAGTATCCCGGCATCAAGGTGGTGTGGTCCGGCTATGGCGAATGGGACGAGGCGAAGGCGCAGTCCGTGATGGCGACGGTCATCGCCGCGCAGCCGAAGATCGACGCCGTGTTCACCGAAGACGCGATGGCGCTCGGCGTGCTGCGCGCGTTCGAGAACGCGAACCGCCGCGTGGCGATCATGACCGGCGAGGCGCAGAAGGGCTTTCTAACCGAATGGAAGAAGCAGCGCGACGCGGGCAATCCAATGAAGGTCTTCGTGCAGGTGAATCCGCCCGATATCAGCCGCACGGCGCTCGGCATCGCGGTGCGGCTCGCGCAGGGACGCAAGCTCAAAGCGCTGCCGGACAACACGTACTACTTCCCGATCACGAAGACGGTGACGAGCGAGACGCTCGACGCCACGCTCGCGTCGATGAACGGCAAGCCGGACAGCTACTTCCTCGGGCAATGGCTCACGGAAGCCGAGCTCGACGCGCTCTTCGCGCAGTGACGGCGGCGCCATGTCCTTATTGATCGCGAAGGGACTCACGAAACGCTACGGCGGCGTACTGGCACTCGACGACGCGAGCCTCACGCTCGAAGCCGGCGAAGTGCTCGGCTTGCTCGGCGCGAACGGCTCCGGGAAATCGACGCTCTCCAGCATTCTCGCAGGCGACAGGATGCCGGACCACGGTTCCATCGAACTCGACGGCGTGCCGCTCGCCATCGGGTCGCCGAAGGCGGCGCGGGCGGCGGGCATCGCGATCGCGCATCAGCATCCGGGGCTCGCGCCGGACTTGCCGGTCTGGGAGAACGTGTTCCTGGGCGCGGAGCTGTGCCGCGCGGCGCGCTTTCTGAATCAGCCGCGCACGCGCGAGCGCGCGCTTCAATTACTCGAAAGCCTGCGGCCGGGCTGGAACGTCGATGCCGCTGCGGGCAGCCTGACCGCCGCGGATCAACAACTCGTCGAGATCGCGCGGGCGCTCGCGCTCGCCCCGCGCGTGCTGATTCTCGACGAACCGACCGCTGCGCTCGCCGCAGCCGAAGTCGAAAGCCTGATGCGCGCCGTGCGCGGCCTGACGGCGCGCGGCACGGCGGTCGTCTTCATCTCGCATCGCATGGCGGAGATCGAGTCGCTGTGCGATCGCGTGATGGTGCTGTGCAACGGCCGCGCGGTCGGCGAGTTGCCGGTGCGCGGCCAACTGGATGAGCCGCGCGTGCTCGAACTGATGGGCGGCGTGGCGGGCGGCGCGGCCGCCGCGCATCTGCACGATGGCACGCACGAAACGACGCAAACGGACCGCGTGTCGCGCAACGGCGCATCGGTCGCGATGACGGTGCGCGGCCTGCGCGCGGGCGCGCGGCTGCGCGGCGTCGATCTGGAACTGAAGCGTGGCGAGATTCTCGGCATCGCGGGATTGCAGGGCCACGGCCAGGAAGAACTGCTCGACGCGCTCGCCGGTTTCCGGGTGCCGGACGGCGGCACGGTGACGCTCGCTGGCCCGCACGGCGCGAAGACGGTCGAACCGCGCTCGCCGCGCCAGATGATCGCGGCGGGCGTCTGCCTTGTGCCGAACGACCGGCATCGTCAGGGGTTGTGGCTCGATCATTCGGTCGAGTTCAACCTCGCGCAGGTCGGCGTGAACTTCGCGCAAAGCCCGTGGCGGCTGCAACGCGCGCCGATTCGCCGCTTCGTCGACGACGTCGTGAAGCGCCTGCGCATCAAGACATCCGACGCGCGGCAGCCGGTGCGCGATCTGTCGGGCGGTAACCAGCAGAAGGTGGTCATCGGCC
The DNA here is from genome assembly GCF_023631105.1 of Caballeronia sp. AZ10_KS36. Classification (NCBI taxonomy): domain Bacteria; kingdom Pseudomonadati; phylum Pseudomonadota; class Betaproteobacteria; order Burkholderiales; family Burkholderiaceae; genus Caballeronia; species Caballeronia sp. AZ10_KS36. The sequence continues at coordinate 134,533 of NZ_JALQDQ010000050.1, forward strand.
GCTGGCTGAACCGTCAGGTCGATGTGCTGCTCCTGAGCGACCCGACCAAGGGCGTGGATGTCATCGCCCGCAAGGACATTTACGAAGCGATCGGCGCGCTCGCTGCGGCCGGAACCGCCGTGCTCGTTTATGCTTCGGACACCGAAGAATTGCTCGCAGTGTGCGACCGCCTCGTCGTGATGTACGAAGGTCGGATCGTCGCGCTGCTGGAAGGAGACGAGATGAACGAATCGCGCGTGACCAGTGCGCTCTTCGGCAGGAGCGCGGCATGAAAGCGCACTGGAGCGAAGGGCTTCCCGGCGCGAAAGCCGTGCCGACCACACGCACCGGCACGGGACTGAAGGCGACGCTTGGCCGCACCGCGAGCGCATTGCCGGCGCTCGTCATGCTGCTGGCCGTGATCGTGTGCAATGCATGGCTTCAGCCCGACTTTCTGACGCTCGATTCGCTCGCGAGCAACATGCAGAACGCCGCGCCGGTGATTCTCGTCTGCATGGCGCAGGCGGTCGTCGTGTTGATGGGCGAGCTGGATCTGTCGGTGGGCGCGGGAATTTCGCTCGTCAATTGCGTGCTCGCCGCCGCGCCCGGTCTCATGGGCTGGGGCACGGGCGCGACGTGTCTCGCTGCATTGGTCGCCGCGCTCGCGGCCGGTGCGTGCAACGGCTTTCTCGTCGGCTACGCGAAGCAGAGCGCGCTCATCGCCACGTTCGCGACGGGCGCGGTGTGGTTCGGCTGCGCGCTGCTCTTGATGCCGCAGCCGGGCGGCACCGTTCCCGACGCGCTCGGCGAATGGTTCGCGGCGCGCATCGGCGTGGTGCCGGTCGCGGCGCTGCCCGTGCTCGCGGCTGTCGTGATCTGGGCCGTGCTGCAACGGCATCGCTTCGGGCGGCGGCTGATCGCAACCGGCAGCAACGCCGACGCCATGTTCAAGGTCGGCGTCGACGTGCGGCTCGTCAAACTGCTCGGCTACATGCTCGCGTGGCTCTTCGTATTCGCGGCGGCGGTGTGCCTCTCGGCGCAGACCGCATCCGGCGATGCGCGCCTCGGCCTGCCGTACACGCTGAACTCGGTGGCCGCCGTGGTCATCGGCGGCATCTCGCTCGCGGGCGGGCGCGGCTCCATGCTCGGCGCGATCTGCGGTTCGCTCGTGCTCGCGCTGATCGGCAACGTCGTCTACTTCGCGGGCATTCCGAGCAACTATCAGGAAGTGTTCAAGGGCGCGGTGATCGTGATCGCGCTCGGCTTCACGTTCGTCGGCGCGAAAAGGAGAGCTTGATGATGAATACGCAATCGCGCCGACTCTTTCTTCTCGTGCTCGCGATCATCGTGCTCGCCGGCGGGCAGTTCGCCGTGCCGGGTTTCGCGAGTCCGGGGCAAGTCGCCAATCAATTGAAGATCGCGACGTTTCTCGGTCTATTCGGCATCGCGCAATCGCTCGTGATGATTGCGGGGGAACAGGGGCTGGATCTGTCGGTCGGCGCGGCGGCCACGCTCGGCGGCATTCTCGGCGCGGCGCTGCTCGGGCCGGCGTCGCCGGGTCTGGGCGCGGCCTTCGTCGTTGCTGCCGCGAGCGGCGCGCTGGTGGGCGCGGTGAACGGCGTCGGAATCACGCTCTTGCGGATACCGCCGCTCGTCATGACGCTCGCAATGGCGAGTCTCGTGGATGGCGGCCTGATCGTGTGGTCATCGGTGATGCACGTGAACACGGCGGCGAGCCCCGCGCTCGCCGCGCTCGCCGGCCGAACGCTCGCGGGCGTGCCGACCGTGGCGGTGATCTGGCTCGTGGCCGGCGCGCTCGTGTGGCGCTTTCTCGATCATTCCGCGTGGGGGAGACGGCTGCTCGCGAGCGGCGCGAACCCGACGGCGGCGGCGATAGCGGGAACGCGCGTGCGCGCCATTCGCATCGCGGTCTATACGGCGAGCGGCGTCATCGCGGCGCTGACGGGCGTGCTGCTGGTCGGCTACGTCGGTCAGGCGTTTCTCGGGCTCGGCACCACGTATGTGCTACCGAGCGTGGTCGTCGCGGTGATCGGCGGCGTGTCGCTCGCGGGCGGACGCGGCGATTACATCGCGGTGGCGATGGCCGCGCTGCTGCTCACCGCGCTCACTAGTCTCTTGACCGCGCTGCAGATCGGCGAAGCAGGGCGGCAATGCATCTTCGGCGCGACGCTGCTCGTGTTTCTCGCGCTCAACAAGTGGTCGTTCAAGGGCATGCTGCGTCGCGCGCAGGCTTGAACGCGATGTGCTGTGGACGCCCGCTACTGACCTCTGCCAAAGTCCTTAGCAGAACATAACGATGCGGCAAGCGCCAGCTTGGTCTCGTCTTCGCCGCGCAGGCGGGCGAGCCATCGGCTCGTGCTGGCCTTCATCGCCGTGACCGGTGACGTCAGGCGCTGCAGCCATGCAGTCGTCGGCGATACCACGGCCACGTTCTCCATCATGCCGCGGTCTTCGTGATCGAGAATATGGCAGTGCATCACGAATTCGCCGGTGAAGTCCTCGTACGCCGTGCGCATTTGCAGCGTGTAGCCCGCTTTGATGAACAGCGTGTCGCGTATCACCCCTTGCAGGTTGCAGTATTCCGTGTCGCCGGTTGCCAGCTCCTCCTGCGTGCAATTGCCGGAACCGTCGAAGACGGAATGATTCGCCGCATTCCTGATGTCCATGATCTTGAACGGGTTCGTGTGGATATGAAACACGTGCGTCGCGAAGGTCGAGGCGGACACGTTCCACTGATCCACCGTGCCCAGCGTGCCGGTCACGCGTATGACGGACGGATCATACGACGCGCCTTCGATCTGGAAAGTCAGCGGCTGGTTCGGCCCTGTCGGCAGATTGATCTGGAACTGCTGATTGACTGTCTGCTTGATGGGACCGTCGACGGGCACGGTCGGCGCGAAAGCGCGCAGGTTGAGCGACTGGAGATCGGACTTCGCGGGTTGCGCGAGCGAAGGATTGGCGGCTACCAGATGATCGCGAATGAACTGCCAGTACTTCGAATGGCTGCCCACGGTAGTATTGGGAATGTTCACGCCGGGGCCGACGCGCGCGAACGACAACAGCCGGCGGTCCTTGACCTTGCTCGCGCCGCGGCGAAAGTTGATGGTGGCCGAAGCGGACGCCGCTTCGTCGAGGATGCAGTACAAGCCCGGCGACGGGAACGCCACCAGCACGTCGCTTCGATAACCCGGGTTCATCGCGTTGACGTCTTTCTCCACCATCGTCTGCATGGTGATGCCGTCTTCGGCGAACTCCAGTTGCTTCACCGTCTCGCCGCTGCATAGCGCGTCGAGCGTGACGACTTGCGAAGACTTCGTGCGGTCGTTCGCCAATGCGGACGTCGCGGCGTTGGTCGCCGTGTTCACCTGTGCGGTGCTGAGCGATTGCGAATCGGCGAGGCCGAGCGACGACAGGTTCGCCCGCACGATCTTCACGTTGATGGTGTCGCGGTTGCCGCCATGCACCATGCGCAGACGCCGGATGTCGCCGGCCGGCACGAAGCCGACCGTACTCGGGAAGATGGGCTGCACCACGCCGTTGATCTGCGTGTAACGGCCCGAGATGATCCACGATGAATTCACCGCGCCGGCGGGCGCGCCCGTCCGCGTATCGGGAACGAACCCCAACTGATTGTCATACCCCCGGATCTCGCCTACTTTGCCCGACGGGCAGATCCATTCGCCCGTGGTCGGGTCGAGCAGCGGCACGGTGGAATTCGCGTCGCTGAAGCACGCGTATTCGATCTGCTGAAACAGCATCACATGTTCGGTCAGCGGCAATCCGAATGTCCTGCGCTTGAGGATCGTATCGATGTCCGCGCTGCCGTTCGTGACGCCCGAGCGCGCCTGACGCGAGCCGCGCACGATGAGCACGCCCGCCATGCCGCTCGCCACGTCGATGGCGGTGGACCCGTGCAGATGCGAGTGATACCAGAAGGTGCCCGACGGATGGTTCGACGGAATCTCGAAGACGTAGTGATGCGTGCTGTCGCTCGTGGACTTTCCGCCGCTGGGCGGCACGGTAATCAGCACATTGTCGGCATTACCGGACGGCGAAACATGCAGCCCGTGCGTATGGATGTTCGTGTTGTTGAAGCAATGCGGCGTGACGTGATCGGGCTGGCTGGGACAGGTCGCATCGTTCGGATTCAGCGGAAGATTGTTCGTGAAGTTCAGCTTGAGCGTGGCGCCCGGCTTGATGCTGATGGTCGGTCCCGATGGACAGCCGTTGTACGAACGCATGTTGACGGTATCGAACGCGTTCGTGGAGGGGTTGTAGATTCGATACGACGTCATCTTCGCGGTGAGGGAGACGGTCGCCGAGTTGCCTGACGGATTCAATCCGGAGGCACATTGCAGCCGCTGCAACAGCGAGGCGAGACTTCCGGCGGTGGATACGGACGAATTGCCGGCGGTCGCATCGGCGGTGTCGTCTACATCGGTGAAGGAGCGCGCGTTCAGATTGCTCTGCGCGAACGATAGCGCAGGAACCACGATCAGCGCCAGAAGCAAGCCGCGCATTGCAGCGCCGATTTCTTTCAGCGACGTTTTCATGTGTGCTCCTCTGTCCACGGACGGCGTCGGGTCGCCGCAAGGAGACATTAGGGCATTGGAAAAACTGTCGTATCCCTAATCGTTTTGCATGTGTGTGGTTCCCCACAAAGGCCGCGCGCCGAATCGGTAAGTTGAACCGGAGGCCTATTCGTTAGCTGAATTACGGATGGCTAAGTAGTGCGTGGCGGCGCGGCGGGGAATTTGTCGAAGGAATGTGTGCGGTCGGAAACGCATCAGAATGGTGCGTCGCGATTGTCGGACGTGCCGAGCGGCGCGGCGAAGCACGGATCGTCGTCGAAGCGTGGCCAGCATAGTCTGGCCGTCGCCCAGCAGCGCATAGTCTTCGATGGGGCAGCTCACCGCTGTCCGCTCCATCTTTTAGATAGAAGTCCGAACAAACCGATTGTGCCGATGCCCGCCAGTCCCCAGAGCAGCGCGCGGTGGCGATCGGTGAACATTTCGACGCTGCGTTGCCGCGCTTCGTCGCCGAAGCGCCCGTGTGCGCCGTAATCGCCGGGAACAGGATGGAACAGATTGCTCGGCGCGTCATGCGGGAGCGGTTCGTCGGTAAGCTGCCCGCTATAACCGCTGCGCGCCAGATAGCGGTCGATGAGATTAGGCGCGATGCGGTTCGCCACGATCGCCTTGACGCTTGAAAAGCCCACCCAGACCTCGCGCCGATGGTGAGTCGCGGCAAAGTAGATGGCGCGCGCTGCGACCTCCGGTTCGAAGATTGGCGCGACGGGTCGAGCGCGCTTTCCCATTTTGTTGAGCGCCCAGTCGAACTGAGGCGTGTTCAGAGCCGGTAGCGCGACCATGGTCAGATGGATCTTCAGCCGGTCATGGATGATCTCGGAGCGAAGCGCGTCCGTGAAACCCCGAATGGCGAACTTCGCGCCGCAATACACGGATTGCAGCGGCACCGAGCGGTAGCCCAGCGCCGAGCCGACATTCACGATGGTGCCGCGGTTGCGCGTGCGCATGCGCGCGAGCGCGGCCATCATTCCGTGAACCTGCCCGAGATACGTGACCTTCGTGCCGCGCTCGATTTCTTCTGCGGTGAGTTCCGAGACCGGCGCGAATGCGGTCGCCATTGCGACGTTCACCCAGACGTCGATGGGTCCCAGTGTCTCTTCGACATGCGATGCAGCACGGTCGACCGCTTGTGCATCCGCGACATCCGTCGGAATGGGTAGCGCGCGCACGCCATATGTCTCGCGGACTTGCGACGCCGCCCGCTCCAGCCGCTCAGCGTCGCGTGAGAGAAGGGCGACGTCGTAGCCCTGCCGCGCGAATTCATCTACAGTCGCGCGACCTACGCCGGCACCCGCACCCGTGATTACGACTACCTTTGGCATTCGGTGCCTCCTCGTCGACGCTTAGGGCGATGTCAGGAACAGCGGTTGGAAGAACGACAGTCGAACGCATTGGAGCAGCAGCCGTGCCAATAGGTCACACGGTGCTGTTTCGTCGTGGGGTGAGCGGCTGACGCGCTAACCACCCTACGAGAGCATCACACGCTGCCTGCCAGCCAGCCGAACGTTTGCATTTCGGTGAGGTGCATTGCAGCGAGCTTCAGCAAACATCGCTCGCCCTTGGCCGTGAGGTGCACTTCCACCTGACGCCGATCGCTTTCTCCGGGCTTTCGAACGACGAGCCCTGCACGCTCGCACCGGCTCACCAGCGCAGCCGTGCCGTTGGGCGCTGCCTGAAGGCGTTCCGCCAGTTCACCGACACTCGCCCACGTTCGTCCCGGCATGCCGCGCACATGCAACAGCAATTGATACTGTAGAGGCGTGATGCCGGCGGCGTGAGTGATTTCTTCGGAATAGCGAAGGAACTTCCGCAGTTGATAACGGAAATTCGAAAGCGATTCGAGATCCGTCTTGCTCGGCAGGCCCTTGGTCCCGCGGTTATTCGGTTGCTTCATTTCTGCGCACGGATCTTCTGTTCAGTGGGTCGGTAAAAGCATTGCGTTCGGGCTGGACGTGCCTTTCATGGTAGCAGATGCATTCGGCGGTGCTGACTGCTCGAAGTCACGCGCAGCGGCAGTCCGGAACATTTTGCAATCGGCGGGAAAAAAGCACAGCGTGATATAAATCGACCTTCGATGCACAGCTGACACAACGCGGATCGACGGCGCCAATGTCGCATGCTGTCGCGGAATGCGGCTTGCTTGATGCAAGCCCCCAGATATTCCCCTTTTTTCGATGACGCCGGAAGCTATGGAGAGCCAAGATGCCAGCACACTGGTCGGTCGTGATTGCACCGGCATGGCTGGCGTTATCGGTGCTTTCCGCGTGCGCAGTGGTGGTCGACATCACGTTGCTCGGACACCGGCAACCGATGGCGATCATGTCAGTGGTATGGCCGTTGACGATGCTGTACTGGGGCCCGATAGGCTTGATCTTCTATTTCGCGTTCGGTCGCGCGACGCCGGGCGCAAAGCAGCGCGAAGCGCCGATGTGGCAGGGCACTTTTCTCGGCGCGACGCATTGCGGCGCAGGCTGCGCGCTCGGAGACTTCATTGGGGAATGGCTCGCCTTTCTACTTGCCTTCAGCATCGCCGGCTCGGAACTCATCGGACGGCTTGCGTTGGCGTTCGTGCTGGCCTATCTGATCGGCGTGGCTTTCCAGTATTTCTCGATCGCGCCGATGCGAGGCCTCGGCTTCCGCGATGGCGTGATCGCGGCAGTCAAGGCGGACACGCTTTCTCTCGTCGCGTACGAAGTGGGCATGTTCGGCGTGATGATCGCTTTCGCGAAGCTTGCCACGCCGCTCAAGCCGACTGACTCAGCGTACTGGGTGCGCATGCAGCTTGCGATGGTGGCGGGCTTTCTCACTACGTATCCGGTCAACTACTGGCTCATCCGGCGAGGCATCAAGGAGAAGATGTGATCTGTGTGCGTCGGTTATTCGTATCTATCTTGCGAACGGGGCTGGCGCTCGCGGTCTCGCTGCGGCACATCACAGCATCTGCGAACGAGGCAGCGCCCGATACATCCGACTCGCTCACGAGCGGACCGACGCCGCTTGCCTATTTCCTTCACAGCAAGGGACCCGCAGCGCATCCGGTGCTGCATCTCGATTGGGTACTGACGGCGATATGCAGTCTTGTGTGCATCATCATCGCGGTGATGCTGCTGATTGCGACCTTCCGTCACCGCAAGAA
>NZ_JALQDQ010000051.1:0-29424 GCF_023631105.1 Caballeronia sp. AZ10_KS36
AAAGCCGATCAAGTGGAAGTATGACGATCCTTCACGTCGAATCCGCCAGGTGCCAAATCAATGACGCAGTCGACTAGGATGCACTACATGCAGCATATTTCGGATTGATTCTCAGGAGACTGTCGTGAGTAGTGCAAAGGAAAAAATCATCAGACTGCAGCCGCAATTCGACAAGACGCGTCAGAAACTGTCGGTCGCACGGCATTTGCCCGGTGCGGTCTACAGCTCGGTCGATATCTACGCTATGGAGAAAGAGAAAATCTTCATGACCCACTGGCTTTCGGTGGCGCGGGTAGAGGAGGTCGCCAATGTCGGCGACTACATGACCTTCAACGTCATGGGTGAATCGATTGTCATTGCGCGCCCTTCAGAAGACGAAATCGTCGTCTACATGAACCAGTGCCTGCATCGTGGTGTAGAGGTGGCGACCGGCTGCGGAAATAGCGAGGAATTTAGCTGCCCCTATCACGCATGGCTGTACGGCATCGATGGAAAGCTGATTTCTGCGCCTGGCATGAAAGCATGCGATGTTGATCTTTCGCACGCATCGTTGCGACGGGTGAAGAGTCACGTCTGGCGCGGATGGGTTTTCGTCAATTTCGCCGACGAACCCGTGCCGTTCGAAGAGTTTATTGAACCGTATGAACGCAGCCTCTGGTGGTTCCGGACCGACGAGTGCAAGCTCGCTGATCGCGTGGTCATCGATGTCAAGTGCAACTGGAAATTTTTGACCGAGAATCTGATCGACATTTACCACGTTGGCGTCATTCACAGGAATACGTTCGGCGGTTTCGTCAAGGGCGAGCAACTCAAATTCCATCTTGAGAAAGATGGCGGCTGGCACACCAGCTATGAGGCGAGGCCGCATTCGAAGAGCGGTGTCCAGGTTTTCCCGACGCTGCCGTGGGCTGTCGACAAGCCGTCCGGGATCGCCTGCAAAGCAGGTATCTATCCCAACCTCAACCTGTCGATGCGCTCAGACAGCGTCCGCGCATGGCATGTCTGGCCGGTTACGCCCGATACGACGCGGATCATCTGCTATTTGATGTTCCCGCCAGCAGCGTTCGACATTCCGAACTATGAAGAGGAACTTGCGAAATATCGAGAGTTTGTCAGGCAGATTATTGCTGAAGACGCGGTCATGGTTGAGTCGCTTCAAAATTCCGCTGGATCGAAATTCTTCACGCCGGGCCCCATGTCGCCCCTCGAAGAGGCCTTGTACCACATGGAAAATCACTATCTCGAATTGATGTCGGCCTGAAGCGGTACGCATGCCCGCCCCTCAAAGAGGCGGGCGTTGGAGAATCTAAATGAACGAACAGTGGAAACAGGTTGCAACCGTCGACCAAATAAGTGAAGGGGACACGCTGCGTGTCGAAGTCGGGGACCAATCTTTGTGTCTTTATCGTGTCGACGGCACTGTCTATGCCACCCAGGATCTCTGTACGCATGGTCAGGCAAGTTTAGCCGACGGCCTGATCCTCGATGGATGCCTGATCGAATGTCCGCTCCACGAGGGCACGTTCGATATCCGCACTGGCGCGCCGGTTGGCGCGCCTTGCAAGGTTGCACTCTCATGCTTCCCTGTCCGGGTCGACGGCGAGGATGTGTTGGTTGGAGTGTGAACGACGCTGCCGCGCAAACGTGTGCCATGCCTCCGAGTGAGTCTGGTGTAAGGCTCTCGGTGAAACTGGCGCTGAATAGGAGAAGGGACGCATGGACACCAACATCGTCATAGTGGGAGGCGGCCAAGCCGGGGCGTGGGTGGCGCGATCCATACGTGAGGCTGGATTCGCCGGGACTGTGACGCTTCTTGGCGATGAATCGCATCTACCTTATGAGCGTCCACCGTTGTCAAAAGCCGGACTACTCGGTACGGGTGAGGCTTATGCGCCGGTTTTCGCGCGCGAAGAATACGAGAAGTTGGATATTCGGCTTGAATTGGGGAAGCGGGTGACCGCCATCGATCGCGCACTCCGGGAGGTCGCATGTGCTGACGGCAGCCGGTATCCGTATGACCGTCTTGCCTTGGCAACAGGGGGGCAGGCACGCCGGCCTATATTTCCAGGTAATGATCTTCCGGGAGTGCTAACGCTGCGCACGCTCGCGGACGCGTCAGCGATCGCGACAAGAATGCGCGAGGGCGGCCATGCGCTGGTCGTTGGCGGCGGGTGGATTGGGCTAGAAGTGGCTGCGGCCGCTCGGCAACGGGGAATGTCAGTAACGCTACTGGAGTATGCCGAACGGATTTGTGCGCGGTCGCTCCCGCCGTTTATGTCGGAGTATCTTCTGCACGCGCACTTGGAGCACGGCGTACACGTGCGGACCCAGACATCTTTGACTAGCGTTCGCGCCACGGATGATGGGCGATTGATAGCGACGCTGGCGGCCAGCGACGAATGCATTGAACCTGCCGATTTGATTGTGCTGGGTGTCGGATTGGCTCCGCACACGGAACTGGCGGTCGCCGCCGGGCTTCATGTCGAGAATGGAATCGTCGTCGACGATACGGGAGCCACGTCGGATCCAGCTATTTTTGCGGCCGGGGATGTGGCTTGTTTACCGCTGTCCTGGCAGCCAGACAGACTGCGGCTCGAGTCGTGGGCGAATGCGCAAAACCATGCAATCGCAGTTGGTCGAACGATGGCGGGCGATTCTTCCGTTCGCTACGACGACTTGCCGTGGTTCTGGTCGGATCAGTACGATTTGAACATTCAAATGGTGGGATTGTTTGGGCCCGGCAGAGAAGAGGTAGTTCGAGGCGATCCATCCGCGCACAGCTTTTCCCTGTTTCAAATCGAAAACGGGCGGATCGTAGCCGCTGCATCGGTGAACGCGGCACGCGACCTCAAGCAGGCAAAACAACTGATCAAGAAGGCGACGGTGGTGGACACCGCTTCCCTTGCTGATCCGGCAATTCCGCTGAATCGATTGCCCTCCGTCGCTGCGTGAGACAGCATTCTCCGCCCTTCTTTTTTCCGCTGTGGCCAGGGCATGGGCGGTGGAGTGCACGCTCGCTCTGTTGGAATTTGCACGGGCTTGTTTGCAAGACGCTGTCGGGCGGCTGCGAGCGAAATTCCAAGCAGCCCCATTTTGTGATACTACGTAGATCGCCTGCTATGCAGCCCATGGCGTTGGACCGCATGCCTTAGCCTTCCTTTTCTGAAGCAACGCCAGATGGATTGGTGCGCGGGCCTCGGCTCCGAACCGATCCAATGGGACCGTAACCAGCTGATGATGGAGTTGCGAACGTGAAGTTTCCCTGCGCCGATTGCGATCTGTGTCGCGTTGTAGGCTAGCGTACTGTTCCGAAAAGCTGGTATCGGAATCTACTCAGATTCCTCGAGCGTCTCACCTCGCTCAGCGATAATTCTCCCAAGCTCGCGGGTCGACGGAACGCGTCGGCCCGGATTGGTTGAGTCTGCTTCATCCTCAGCTAGGTTCTCGATAATTGCGAGGAGTACCTTACGCGCTGTCTTAATGTCACGCTCGCTCAGCCCCGCCACGCTTATGTCGTTGACCTCCTCAGCCAGCGGGACTAGTTTCGCCTTTAACGCACGCCCTTTAGGCGTAAGGTAGACGTGGGTATTTTTCTTGTTTTCCGGGCGCTGCTGCCGCTCGACTAAACCCAGCTTTTCCATGGCTGTGACAGCCGCAAAGGTTGTCGGAGCCATGACCCCCGCCTGATCGCTCAGTTCACGTTGCGTGAGCCCGTCTCTCTCCCAAAGTATGCGTAGGAACGTCCAGTGTCCGAAAGACACGGCATGCTCCGTGAGGCGCATCTGTAGCGCCCGCACCATGGAGCGCGTAGCGTCTTTTACAAGGTGGGCAAGGCGATCGTTCGGCACAGACTCGTGCCAATGACGCAGCATTTCGGCAGTCTCGCGCGGCGCGGCGCTTTCACTCTTCTTGCGTGGCATAACAATGTTTTCCGGAACTCAATAGTCGCGTAAACCACATGATAACTGGTCGCGATAGCCGTTCGCGCCTCCGGCTGGGCCACGGTGCGCATGTCGGTGCAAACCCTTACTTGTTTGCGTCTCGGCACCTTTGTACGATTATGGTTAGATATCGAATAAAAAATCCTTGATGCCCCGACGGTGCGGACGACCTCTGCGCGTTGCACGCATCGTTTTTATGAGTAAGAGCAACGGAGACGTCTGGTGGCCAAACCCACAGTCACTCAATTCATGTCGGAATCGGACGCATCGGCGGCACGCGTCGAGGCGACGTATCACAAAGTCACTTGGCGGCTAATGTCGTTCATCTTCATCTGCTGGGTGCTGAACTATTTGGACCGTGTGAATGTAAGCTTCGCGCAACTGCATCTGAAGCAGGATCTCGGTCTTTCAGATGCGGCTTATGGTCTGGGCGTGAGTCTTTTCTTCATTGGCTACATCTGCCTCGAAGTGCCGAGCACTCTTTGGCTCAAGAAGATCGGCGCACGCCTGACGATCTCGCGCATCATGGTCTTATGGGGCGGTATATCGACTGCGATGGCATTTATGACCACGCCGACGCAGTTTTATGTCGCGCGTATCTTGCTGGGCGCGGCAGAAGCTGGTTTCTGGCCCGGCATCATTCTGTACCTGACCTTTTGGTATCCGGGTGCACGTCGCGCACGTATTACTTCGCGCTTTCTGCTTGCGATCGCGGCAGCAGGCATCATCGGCGGCCCGCTGTCCGGCTGGATCCTTCATAATTTTGTAGACGTCTTAGGCTATCGAAACTGGCAGTGGCTCTTCTTCTTGGAAGGTCTGCCGGCGTTGGTGATGGGCGTCGTCGCGTTTTTCTACCTGGTCGACCGGCCACAAGACGCGCGGTGGCTCGACGACGAGCAGAAAAGGATCATCCTCGACGCACTTGCCGCTGACCGCGCCGAGAAGAAACCGTCGAAGCACGGTCGCCACCAATTGCTCGTTGCTTTGAAGGATCCGCGCGTATATATCCTTGCGGCAGGGTGGGGAACGGTGCCGTTGTGTGGAACAATTCTCAACTACTGGACGCCGACGATTATCCGTCAGGCGGGCGTCGCTGATGTGTTCCATATCGGTCTGCTGTCTGCGCTGCCATACATCATCGGTGCGCTCGGAATGTTCGCGGTGGCGCGGAGTTCCGATGTAACGCTCGAACGGCGTTGGCACTTCTTCGGTTGTACGGCGATCGGCGGCCTCGGCGGACTTCTGTTGCCGATGGTCTCGGGAAACTCCCTCCTCTCGATCGTCTGTCTCGGAATGATTTCCATTTCCTACTTCGGCGCGGCTGCGATTATCTGGTCAATACCGCCCGCGTATCTGAGCGACGAAACAGCCGCAGCTGGTATCGGATTGATCAGCAGCCTTGGGCAGGTCGGCGCGTTCTGTGGACCGATCGCGCTGGGCTGGACTAAGACGCTTACTGGAAGCCTGTCGCTCGGCCTGTCCGGCATCGCTACGCTCGTCTTTCTGGGCGGGGTAGCGGTCTTGCTTGGCGTCCCGGCTAACACCCTGCGTGAACACCTGCAAAAGTCTTAAACGCTCGCGAAACGTTGGGGGCCCACGTGGGGCGCCGCTTCTTTTTCACTATCCGTGGAGTTGAGGCCGGGTCCTGGCTGCCCAGCGGAGGCGTCGGGTTGTCGGATGTGTGGGTTACTGCCAAGCCAACGCTTGATGGGACAACCGTAATCTGAGAGAGCGAATGCCGGACGAGGCACCCGAGGCAGGCGTCTGCGCCGCAAGAAACGGCGCCTGTCGTCCCGATACCACCACGGACGCTGCGCGTAACGCGGTCTATTTCATATTGTGAAACATGCGCATCCTGGCGACACTGTGCCGCCTACCTGCGAAACACGGCCGTGATTCCTAGATCATTCAGCGCTCAGGGAAAACCCGCTTGTGCAAATATTCTTAGATATCTAATATAAACGCATCGGGTAATGACGTGGATTAGCACCTGTGTTGGGCAGACCAGATTGGAGAGAAAGGTAATGAGTGACATGGCAAACAACGAGCTTTTATTCAAGACGCTCGTGGTGACCGAGAAGGAGGAAATCGCGGGAGGGATCTTTCGATTCGAACTGCGTGATCCGGAGGGCCGAGAACTCACGCCTTTTACCGCTGGGGCGCATGTGACGGTGCGCGTGCCGAGCGGGGCGAATCGCAACTATTCGTTGTCCAACGATCCTCAAGAGACCGACCGCTATGTGATCGCGGTCAAGCGGGACGCGGCGGGGCGTGGTGGTTCAATCAGCATGGCAGACGACCTGCACGTAGGCGATCGGATCGCTGTTGCAGAGCCGCGCAACGAGTTCGAACTGAGCGAGCGCGCTCGAAGCTTTGTGTTCGTGGCGGGCGGCATCGGTATTACGCCAATTCTGTCGATGATGCGTTATCTGAGCTCTACGGCAGGGCCTCGCTTCAGGCTGTATTACCTCACCCGCAGCCCTGAAATGACGGCGTTCCTGGAAGAGCTTAAAGGTTCGGAGTGGCGCTCGCAGGTCGTGATTCATCACGATCACGGAGACCTGGCGAACGCGTTTGATTTTTGGCCTGTTTTTGAGAAGCCGGGTAGCGGAACTCACGTCTACTGCTGCGGGCCACGTGTGCTGATGGACAGCGTGCGTGATATGACAGGCCATTGGCCGCAAGGCAGCGTCCATTTTGAGAGCTTCGGTGTTGATCAATCGCTCGCAGCGGAAAACAAACCGTTCAGGGTCAAGCTTGAGAAATCTGGCCAGACCTTCGAGATACCAAGGGATCGCTCAATCCTTGAGATCCTTCGCGATAACGGGATCCGGGCTCCGAGCTCATGCGAGAGCGGAACGTGCGGATCGTGCCGCACAAGACTTTGCTCTGGAGATGCAGAGCATCGCGACATGGTCCTCACCGAGGATGAGAAATCGACGCAGATCATGATCTGTGTTTCACGGGCGAAGGGCGAGGAGTTGGTCCTCGATATCTAACGGGCGACTGTAATCGAACTGGTGGCAAGGAGATAGTTAATGCTTACGCATGAAGAGAATGAACTGCTGTGTCGTGTTGAGGGTGACGCCCCCATGGGACAGATGATGCGACGTCATTGGACGCCTGTGTGTCTCATCGAGGAAGTCAGCGAGCCGGACGGCGCGCCCGTGAAAGCTCGAGTATTGGGTGAAGACCTGGTCGTCTTCCGCGACACTGACGGTAACGTCGGCGTTATGGACGAATACTGTCCGCACCGCCGCGTCTCCCTCGTTTATGGCCGCAACGAGGACTGTGGTCTGCGCTGCCTTTATCACGGCTGGAAGATGGACGTGAAAGGCAACATCGTCGAGATGGTCTCTGAACCCTCAAGCAGCGAGATGACGAAGAAGGTCAAACACAAGGCCTATGAGACTAAGGAATGGGGCGGATTCGTATGGGCCTACATGGGTCCGCAGGACGCAATTCCCGAGTTCGTGCCGCCTCCTTGGGCGCCAACCGAAGATGCACGTGTGAGCATTGCCAAGGCGATCCTGCCGTGCAACTGGGCGCAGGTTCTTGAAGGCGCGATCGACTCCGCCCATAGCTCGAGTTTGCATTCGTCGGACTTCGTGCCGGCGCGCGTTGGCGGCGCGGAAGCGACTGCGAAAAACTGGTTGCGGCCGTCGACGGACAAGGCGCCGCGACTGCAGGTGCATCGCACGAGCTACGGCTTCCGCTACGCCGCTTTGCGCCGTCCGATTCAAAACGCTGCCACGCACGACTACGTACGCTCGACAGTGTTCGTCGCGCCCGCAACTGCGCTTATTCCACCGAATAACCTGTATAACGTCGCGAACATCAATGTACCTTGCGACGATACCAGCACTGCGTTTTACTTCATGGCATGGGGCGATCCGGACAAAACGCCTGAGACGGAAACGTGGCGCAAGTTCTTGGGACAGCGTGTTGGGTTCGATCTGGACGAGTATTACCGTCCGTTGCGCAATCATGACAATCGCTTCTGGCAGGACCGCGAGGCAATGAAAGCCGGTAACTTCACAGGTATCAAGGGTTTTCCGAACCAAGATATCGCAATGTGGGTCACGATGGGTCCAATCGCTGACCGTTCAGAAGAGCGGCTCGGGGCGAGTGACGTTGCCGTCGTGGAGTTTCGTCGGCGTATGCTGGATGCCCTCAAGGACTTCCAGGCTGGCGAGACGGCCATCGGAACAGCGGAGATGGCTATCCCGAGAAGCGTTTGCTCATTCCAGGCGATGGTGCCGAAGGACACTGACTGGAAACAGTTCGCAGCACAG
Organism: Caballeronia sp. AZ10_KS36; assembly: GCF_023631105.1. Lineage (NCBI taxonomy): Bacteria > Pseudomonadati > Pseudomonadota > Betaproteobacteria > Burkholderiales > Burkholderiaceae > Caballeronia > Caballeronia sp. AZ10_KS36. Next base: position 8,237 of record NZ_JALQDQ010000051.1, read on the forward strand.
CCGGTGTGGGGTGAGCGCGAGCAGCAATCCGCGGAGCTCGAAACCAATTACCAGGTCCAACAGTGATGGAAAAGCTGAGACTCGGCATCGTTGGACTGGGCCGCGCGTTCTCGCTGATGCTGCCGACGTTTCTAGCGGACTCCAGGGTCGAACTGGCCGGCGCGTGCGATCCGCGAGCTCAAGCGCGTGCGCAGTTCGAATTTGACTTCGGTGCTCCAACGTTCGACGACATCGAGGCGCTTGCGCGAATGCCTGGCATTGATGCGATCTACATCGCCAGCCCGCATCAGTTCCACGCTACGCACACTCGTGTCGCGGCGCAATTCGGCAAGCACGTGCTCGTCGAAAAGCCGATGGCCCTTTCGCTCGCTGAATGCGATCAAATGATTGCTGCCTGCCGTGACGCGAACGTGCATTTGATCGTAGGTCATTGTCATAGCTTCGATACGCCGTACCTGCGCACGCGCGAGCTGATTTCGTCGGGTGCGGTCGGCAACGTCAAGATGATTCAGGCCTTGAACTACACGGACTATCTCTTCCGTCCGCGTAGGCCAGAAGAACTAAGGACGGACGAAGGCGGCGGCGCGGTCTTCAGCCAGGCGGCGCATCAAGTCGACATCGTTCGTCTCCTTGCCGGTAGCTCCGTGACTCGTATTCGCGCAGCGGTCGGCAACTGGGATCGGTCGCGTCCGACCGAAGGAGCCTATACCGCGACCCTTTGGTTCGAGAACGGCTCGTTCGCATCGCTTTCGTACAACGGCTATGCGCATTTTGATTCGGATGAGTGGACCGGGTGGATTGGCGAAATGGGTCGACCCAAGAGTCTCGACGATTATGGCAGCGCACGCCGCAAGCTAGCACGCGTACAGTCAAAGGATGAGGAAGCACGGCTCAAGGCGGCAGGCACATACGGCGGCGACGGCTACACAGCTCCGTCGACGACTAGCGCCGCTAGGGCACAACATCAGCATTTCGGCCCGATCATCGTGTCGTGCGAACAGGCAGACCTGCGGCCCCTGCCGGACAGCATCGTTGTGTACGGTGATGAGCGCTGCCAGCGAATTGCCCTCGAAGCGCCTGCCGTCCCGCGCGCCGAGGTCATTGATGAATTGGTCGCTGCCGTGCATGGCGGCCTCCCGCCGCTGCATGACGGGAACTGGGCGCGCGGTACGCTCGAGATCTGTATCGCCATGCTGCGATCGAGCGCAGAGCAACGCGATGTGCTTATCGGCGTTTGACCTTTGAGGCGCGCCCAATACGAGAAACAACCGACAGGAAAGCAATTATGAGCAAGCTAAATTTGTCCGTGGCCGTGGGCAATTACGACCGTATGCGGCCGCTGGTCGACGGCGAAGTGCAGATCGACGGTGTCGATCCCGTTTTCATGCTGCAAGACCCGGAAGAGATCTTCTTTCGTGCGTTCCGTCATGCGGACTACGATATCTGCGAACTGTCGCTCTCGAGTTACAGCGTGAAGACAGCGGCCGGTACGAGTCCCTATATCGGCGTGCCGATTTTTCCTTCTCGCGCATTCCGTCACACGTCGATTTACGTTAGAAACGATCGTGGCATCGAGTCCCCCAGCGACCTGAAAGGCAAGCGTATCGGGGTGCCTGAATATCAACTCACCGCTAACGTCTGGGCTCGTCTCTTTCTGGAAGAAGATCATGGCGTCAAGGCGTCCGATGTGACGTGGGTACGCGGTGGCTACGAGGAGACTGGACGCGAGGAGAAAATCAAACTGAATCTTCCCGCTGACGTGCATCTCGAGAACGCGCCGTCGGATGTGACAATTTCCGGTCTCCTCGCATCCGGCGAAATCGATGCTGTCATTGGTCCGCGCGCCCCGTCATGCTTCACGAACGGCCACCCCAACGTCAAATACCTTTACGCAGAGCCCCAGAAAGCGGCGGCTGACTGGTATCAGCGTACAAAGCTCTTTCCGATCATGCATTTGCTGGGCATCCGGCGTTCGCTGGCTGAGCAGCATCCGTGGCTCCCGGGCGCGGTTGCGAAGGCGTTTGAGCGATCAAAGCACGTGGCCTTGACGAAACTCAGCGATACTTCGGCAACGAAGGTGACTTTGCCATTCGTCGAAGAACAACTGCGAGCAGCACGCCAGCTCATGGGTGAAGACTTCTGGTCGTATGGCTTCGACGCGAATCGCCACGTCCTGCAGCGATTCCTGGCGCGGCATCATGCGGAGGGGCTGTCTTCCCGAAAATTGGAGCCGGAAGAACTGTTTCACCCCGCCACGTTAGAAAGCTTTAAGATTTAAGCGCAGGTTGTCGTTGCCTAGAAAGGCTCCGGTCCGCTCGTACGGTCCGGAGCTGAGCGTCGTCTCAGACGATAGAAACCTTAGACCGTGGTGCGCAACAGAGTTCTAGCGGCGGCAACGGCTAGCCGCCTGGTCATCAGCAGTTGGGTGCCGACTCTTTGCGGTTTTCAATGCCTGTGTTACGGGTGTCACTCAGTTGCCCCGGAAAGGGGCGGCCACATAGCTAGCGCACCGTGCAGGCGTCACGGCGGGCCAACTTCGCATCGGCTATTGAACTTAGCCAATCCAACGCGCGATCAATTTGGCAATCACATCACTGTTCTGTTCCATCATCATCATGTGCCCGTTTCCAGCGACGCCTTTGTCGCCCAGGTAGTAGTAGTCGACTTTCGCTCCATTTGATTTCAGCCAGTCGACCGTTTTCTGATCGATATCCTTCGGATGATCAGTGTCGTTAGTGCCAGTTACGACGACGACGGGCTTGTCTCTGTAGTACCGGCGATCTTCGACCTTGAGTTGAGTACCGTGGATATTCAGCCGCTGCTGCAGAAGCTTCGCGGGAATCGGGATAAGACTTGCGGTGTAGCTCGCAGTGAACTCGCGTGGAAACAGTTCGCTCTTACCGATCAGCTTGCCGACGACGAAACCTTGCGTTGAAACGAAGGGGCCTGTACGGTTCAATGTGTAATTGGTCGTTCCACGAATCACGATCTTCTCGGGAGTCTCACTGACGACATCGGCAGGGGGTTGTATATTTCCTGGAGGCCCCGGGGCGATAGCTACAAGTCTTGAGACGTGCTGCCCATACTTTTCCAGTACCTTCCAGCCATATGCGCCCGACATACTGTGAGTCAGCAGCACGACTGACTGACCGATGGATTCAATAACCTTGCCGATCCCCGCACATACAATCTCACCATTCACGTCTGCGTCGGCGATATAACCGCTGCGTCCCGTTGCAGGCCAATCTAATACGACAACCGGATAGCCCATCTTCACAAAATCAAAAGCCCATCCCGGTCGGCCATCGGCAGTGACCTGATAACAGGAGCCGGTGTGTGCGCCGCCGGGTACCATTACGATGGTCGGCTTGTTGGTTTGCTTGGCAGGCTTAAGGTGCTCGTAGTAAGTGTTTGGATCCTGAACATACCCACAGGAAATATCGATGCCATCGTGGGAAGACTGTTTGGCAGTCGTTGACACTGGCTTGATAGCAATGCCAACTCCGGTGATCGCAGCCAATGCCCCGAAATGTCGCCGGGAGATGATGGAGGGTGCAACGTTGGTCTTCGATTTCACGTTGTTCTTTCCGGTTAATATTGTTCTTGTTTAGCCTGAGTTGGCGCCCGCGAATGTTAGCAAAGCGCGGCGTGTCTCGGGCGTTCGAACTCGCTGTGTTCGTGCCTTCCAATCGGAAGAATGAAGCGATGGATGCCCCACGCCACGCGCATTTGAAGGGATGCACGTTTTTGCGGAGAACCAACTTATGCCTCGGCAACGGCACATAGATGCGAAAGGGACGGAGAGGGACGTGTTGCCGTTCTCGCCGTACCGCCTGCCCCCCTGACGTGAATAAGGCTCCAGGTGAATCCCGACTCGGTCTTCTTGCCCCGCTCTGGCAGCGCAAGACAGTTTATTATAGATCTAATATATTGCACCAGCCAACGGGATTGGCGCTTTCCCCTATCGTGCATTTTTACGCGTGGTCGGTCAGTTCGAGGGAGCGACGGTCGCACGTGAAGCTTCGCGACTCGTATCGTTCGCGGAGGTCCTCGCAGTGAACAGACGGCGAGGATTCGACTCGCCAATCAGATCCACAGCACGATAGCCCATTGCACCAAAGTCCAAGGGCAGGCACGGCTATCGTGATCGCGCCGAAGCGTCGGTCCAACTCAGCATTAACTTGTGCGCCGTCGCGACGACCGTTCGTCAAACGGCTTACGAGTTCGTGATGTTCGGCGTGTTGATTACCTGCAATCCGTTGAGTCCGGTGTACGCAGGAATCGAATCGACCTCGGCACTACGCGCACTGTCGATGATCTTGGCGGGTGACGGCATTCGTACGAGCGAGTGACGCTCCTCGCAACAGCTTAATCTCCGAGAATCAGGTACCGCATGTCTTGTATAGGAATGAAAACGCCTATAGCCGCAAGGATTCGCGCGACGCCCTTGCGCCAATGTGCATGCACGTCGCTCGTCATCGGGGGGTGCCGATAAGTCGCTCTGCGAGCATGAGAGAGCCACTTTTCAGAATGGCGGCCTGATATTCGTAATCATCTTTGTCCACCATCTTGCAAGGAAAGGCAATTCCAAGCGCGGCAATCAGTTCGCCTTCGCGCCCGACCACGGGCACTGCCATGGCGCCGATACCCGGTACGCGCTCACCATCAGAGGTGGCATATCCCTGACGAAACACAAGGTTCAATTCGGCTTCGATCGCTGCGGGATCCGTGATTGTCCTTCCCGTCACGCGTTCGAACGGGGCTGCGCGAAGCATTTTTTGACGGGTCGATTCGTCGGCATAAGTGGCTAGCACCTTTCCGGCGGCCGTTGCGTGGAACGGGAAATATGACCCGAAGTTAGAGGAGAGGTCGACCGGAACCGGCCCCGCGATGCCAATCAAATACAGGGGCTTAAGGTTGTCCAGTACTGAGAGCGTGGTGTTGAATCCGCTGCGATCTACCACACCTCTGAGCACCGGGAAGGCTTGCCGTGTCAGTGGATCGAACTGCACGAACCGCGCGCCGAAAACGTAGGCTGCCAGTCCGACCGAATAGGTGCGCGTTCGCGGGTCCTGCTCGAGCCATCCCGCGTCTCGGAAGCTGCCGAGAATCCGCGATACCTGACTCTTGGGAAGGCTGAATCGCTCTGCCAACTCGCCGACCGTCTTGCGTTCACCGCCCTCTACGAAGGCCTCGAGCATCTGAAGCGCCGTCTTAATAGTTTTCATATAGGTTGTGCTATTTGCAACGAGAAAAAGCGGCAACGGGGACTGTTTGCACAAAACTTTATCACTTTCTCGAGCCGTCAGGCCGGCGCTGCATTGCTATATTTGCAACAAGCATTTTTCTCTGGAGTTTGTCACCCCTCGGCGTTCAAAATTGGGCCTCAAGAATTAGATAACTAACAAAAGTTGCGATCCTTCTAGCCGCGGTTGGGGGGAGGTCCTCAGCACGGCGCAGACCGTTTGATCAGGAGACGTTTTATGCAGACAATTACATCCGAAGCCGTAGTATCTCCGCCGCCGTCCAGCCTAAGATCCGTGGCAGTGCGCCGTCAAAGGGTGTCGCTATGTACAACCTTGGCACTGTTGATCGCTCATTTCGCGTTCATTACCTCAATCGCCTACTACAAGCAGTTGTTGTCGTATGAGTTGATGCCTGGGCTCTCGCTCGCCATCGCTGTCGGATTTGCGACTGTCGGTTTCGCGCTCGCGTTGACGTTTGGGTATGTCGTGTGGGTAGACAAAATCCACGACAAATCGATCAGGGAACTGCGCAAGGGGGGGATGTGAAACGAATGCAGTAACGACCGGGCGAGCAAACTTCGCGTCATTGTCTTTCTTCGTTCTGTTTCTGTGCTCCACTCTCGCCATTACTTGGTGGGCGGCGAAACGCACCAAAACATCCGACGACTTTTTTGCGGCCGGCGGCAGCATAGGGCCCCTTCAGAATGGGGTTGCACTTGCCGGCGATTTCGTGGCTGCTGCCGGCTTTCTCGGTATTTCCGGTCTGGTGTCACTGGTTGGTTTCGACGGGCTTATTTATGCTATCGGTGGCGTAATAGGTTGGCCCGTCATGCTTTTTCTCTTCGGAGAACCTCTCAGAAATCTCGGGAAATATTCTTTCGGTGACGTACTCGCATACAGACTCAATTCTCCTCGTATTCGGATTGTCACAGGGATTACGACACTCGGCATCACCATCTGCTATCTAGTGATGCAGATGGTTGGCGCGGGCGATCTGGTGCATCTTCTCTTTGGAATGGACTATGACGTCGCTATCTGGATTATTGGCGCGTTCATGCTGGTCTACGTCATCTTCGGAGGGATGCTAGCAACGACTTGGGTTCAGATCGTCAAAGCGGTCCTGATGTCATTCGCGGCGCTAGTAATGACTTATCTCTCGCTCCGACTGTTCCAGTACGACCCGCTTACGCTTTTCTCGACCGCCGCGGCGCGTCAGGGCCCGTCCGTCCTAGTGCCTGGAAGGCTTATCTCGAATCCGCTTGATGCAATATCGGTCAGCCTCGCGTTGGCGCTTGGCGTGGCCAGCCTTCCGCATGTCCTGATGCGATTCTTTACGGTACCGGATGGACGCGCTGCACGCCGATCGCTGGTCTACGCGACGACGATTATTAGCATTTTCCTTATGCTTACTTTCATCCTGGGCTTCGCAGCGATGGAGTTGGTCGGTAAGCAGGCGATATCGGGTATGGATCGTGGCGGGAACATGGCGATTCCATTGCTCGCGGAAAAGCTTGGGGGACCTTCGTTCCTCGGATTCATTTGTGCAGTGTCTTTTGCCACCATCCTCGCTGTAGTGTCTGGCCTTGCGATCACTGGTGCCACCACTGTCTCGCATGATCTTTTTGATGCGGTCCTGAGGAAAGGCCGCAGTTCTCAGAAGCAGATTATGCTCGTTGCGCGGCTCGCCACCGTCGCGCTAGCTCTAGTCGCCGTGATATTGGGTCTTGTCTTGCGTGGCCAAAATGTCGCTTTCTTGGTGGGTCTGGCGACGTCGGTCGCCGCCGCAGCGAACTTTCCAGCCATTTTCTTGGCCATTTACTGGAAACGCTACACGGTCGCAGGCGCGGTTTGGGGAATGCTCGTCGGACTGTTCTCGAGCCTAATCTTCATCTATTTTTCGCCGACGATACAAGTCGACGTTCTTAAGCATTCAAGCGCAATGCTGTCTTTACGCAATCCGGCTATCGTATGCGTCCCACTCAGCTTTGTGGTGAGTGTGATTGCCTCACTCCTGACTCAGCGCGAGGACGCCGCCGAACGTTACGAGCAGATTGAAAAGAGAATCCTTCTCGGGGCAGGAGAGGCGTGATGGATAGAAAGACTGTGAACTATGGTCAACGCGCGCGGATAGGGGTGTTAATGCCGTCTGGGAACACGGCAGCGGAACCCGAACTATCGGCCATGATGCCTGACGGTGTCTCCTGCCACGTGACCCGCCTTCCGCTGAACGGCAGCAGCGCGGAGGATCTACTTGGCATGACCGCTCAGCTCGAGCCAGCGGCAATTCTTCTTCGGGATATCAGGCCGGATCTGATTGTCTTTCATTGTACGGCCGTCTCGACTTGGGATCCCGCTATGGATGAGACGCTTTGCACACGTATCCAACACGCGACCGGGGTGCGAACCACTACGACGGCGGCGGCGCTCGTCAAGGCCATCGAGTGCATTGGAGCCAAGACGATCGTGCTTCTCACTCCATACATCGATGAGATCAATGAACGGGAAGTAACTTTTCTGCGTCATCACGGGATATCGGTTATCGATTGCCACGGCCTCGGCCTGAAAACGCCAGAGGAGATGATGGCAGTAGAGCCTGAGTCGTGGATGGACTTAGCCTTGCAGCATCGTAGCGAGGCGGCTGACGCATACGTCATCAGTTGCACGGCCATTCGTACGCTCCCCGTGATTGACGAACTCGAAAAGGTTCTAGGACGTCCCGTCATCACGAGCAACCAAGCTATGGCTTGGCATGCTCTGCGGCAGTCGAATGTGCTCGACCTCGTGAAAAGGGCGGGCAAACTGCTTTCGGGTCAGTCCGATATCGACGAACACGTGGCGATGCTTTCGTCGATTTGAATACGTGCCAACCTTTCAACAGGAGACAACATGTCAACCCCCAACAATCAAGAAATCGCACCGATTGCCAATAGCGCAAGGGAATGGCGAGACGCCATGGCTAAGATGGCGGAGAAGAAGACCCCGAGCTTCTTTCATATCCGTGCTCGACTGCCATTGCAAGGCCGGACGAATCAAGTTCTTGGCGCGTCGCCCTATATGAATGTGGTGCTCAAGACTTATGCGAGTGGCGGAGAAAACGAAATCCACGCGCACACAAACGAGGATCACGTGTTTGTGGTTCTCCAGGGCGGAGCCACGTTTTTTGGCCCGCGGGGCGAGGAACGTTCGGTGCAGAAGAATGACTGCGTCCTCGTACCTTCGGGTGCCCTTTACTCGTTCCACGCCAACGAGGGAGAGCCTCTTGTGATGCTTCGCGTGGGGGCCGCCATCGATCCGACCCAGGACGTACTGGCTCGAGTTGATGAGCATGGTCAGCCGTTCGATGGGTACTCTGAGAAGAATAAGGAGGTTGAAGTCGTCCTTGACGACGCTTCGATCTTTGAATGAGCGGCTCTTTCTGAGTCGCGCTCCATCCCATGCGCCCACGTGCCGACGCGGCACGGTGGGCCGCAAGAATGTGCCTTACCGTCACAGGACTTTATATAATGCCTGAACTTTGCCAACCGCCTGTTTCGTCAGTGCGGGAGCCAGCCTTCAAGTTACCACCCGGTGCTACAGATTGCCACGTTCACGTCTACGGTCCCGACGCGGTATACCCGGTCGCGCCGACTCGTGCTTTCGACGTACCGGAAGCCCTTCCCGCGACGCTTGCGCAAGTACTTGATCGGATGAAAATCGAGCGCGTCGTGCTCGTTCAACCCAGCGGATATGGCGTCGATAACCGACGTCATCTTGATGCGCTCGCAGAGGTTGGCCGTCCCGCAAGGATGATCGCCGCGCTACGACTCGATGTTACCGACTCGGCTCTCAAGGAGATGCATGAGCGCGGCGTGCGCGGGGTGCGTTACACAATCGGGCATGCGGGTGCAGCACCTCTTTCTGAAATGCCCACGCTGGCAAAACGCATTGCCGACCTCGGCTGGCATATCCAACTGCACGTAATGAACGACGGCGGAGGTAGTCCGCTTACCGAGATGGAACAAACGCTCGTCGATCTTCCGACAGATGTGGTAATCGACCATATCGCGTCGGTTCGGCCCGAGAAAGGTCTCTCTCAGCCCGGGTTCGAGACGCTGCAGCGACTCTTGGATAAGGGAAGGTGCTGGGTCAAGCTCTCGGGTGCCTATCGTGTCTCAAGCGTGCCGCCGTATGCGGATATGGTGCCGTTGGTCAGTCGCTTGTTGTCCGTGCGTCCTGACCGCCTGGTTTGGGCGAGCGACTGGCCGCATGTCTCGTTCAAGGGCGCGATGCCTAATACGACGGATCTACTAGACCAACTGACGACGTGGATACCCGACGAGGATCAGCGTAAGGCTGTACTCGTAGACAATCCCGCGAATCTCTACGGATTTTGATGCAGTTTTTTATCCGAAGGGCGCGGCTAACTGCGCCCTTCGCTGTGGTAGATAGCCACTGCGAACACACTGGTACAAGTCTGATGGTTGATACGGCTAGCTATGAGCCGCTTTTCTAGTTGACGCGGGCGGGGGAAGGCCCATCGGATTGCCGTCAGGCAGATCCCAACGGAGTCTTACGCGGCTTCGACGACAGGTTCCTGAAGGGCGTATGCCGACAGCGGCATTGATGCCCCCAGTTAAGCGGAAGTGTTTTCAACGTTAACTGACGAAATCGTCCGACGCTGCATGAGCGTTCGCTGTGGCAATCTCCGGCTGCAATCGTTCACTTAATCGATCGTCTGAGCACGACAGGCTTGCCGCCCATGGTCTGTTTGGTCATCCATGCCGCTAGAGCGGAGTCCAGGTAGTCGGCGTGACCGGGAAACCACTCGAAAAGACGCTGGCCGAGGTCCCGGACGAGTTCCGCACTGGCTCGTCCTTCGGCCACCGCAGCCTTCACTTCACCGACCGACTTGAGTACTGCTGCATGTTCTTCAATGTGACAGTCGCGCGGTGGAAAGTTCGTCGCGCGCATCCACTGGTCTTCCTGCTCGAAGTGGCTAAGGGCATGCTGTTCGAACTTCTCTATCGCTGCTGCGGCAGTCGCGTCCGTGCACGTCACCAGCCGCAGCGCGACTTCGTAGAACTCCTTGTGTACATCGTCCATCGGCGTGAAGCCCAGTAGTCGCGCGTCGTTCCAGACAACGCTATTGTCGCTGACCATCCGCGGGGCATCGCTGTCTCTTGCCGGTGGCGTTCGTGGAGAAGTTTGGGCCGTCACGTTCAACTACTCCTGCGCTTTCAGTGTTCTGTTGCCATTCAGTTCATGCTGCGAGGAACCTAGCACCTGCCGTGCCTCCGCGCTATGTTTTCCACGTCGAACGCTTCGCTTGATCGCACGATATTCCTTCTCGACCTAGGCGCTTACTACACGGGCATCGGTGATCGAGATTAAAACCGAGCATGTTTGGACCTAATGTGTCCACTAGGCGCTGACTTACTTATGTACTCGTGTTGCGACAAGCCTTCCCAGCTCACGCGTAGATCTGATGCGCCGGCCAAGATTCATCGATTCCGATTCGTCTTTTGCGAGATTCTCAATGATCGTGAGCAATACTTTGCGGGCTAGTTCGACTTCGCTTTCCTTCAAACCGTGAACACCGAGCTCATTGACTTTCTCAGCGTGTGGAACCAACTCCGCTTTAAGAGCCCGGCCCCGGTCGGTCAGGTAGACGTAGGTGTTTTTCTTGTTTGCCGTCGAATGACGACGCTCCACGTAACCCAGCTTCTCCATGGTAGCAACTGCAGTGAAGGTCGTTGGCGTCATCACGCCAGCTCGAATACTTAGCTCCTTCTGCGTGAGGCCATCCTCTTCCCACAATACGCGAAGAAACGCCCAATGCCCAAAGGAGACATCGTAATTCGCCAGGCGAAGTTGTAGTCCTCTCACCATCGCGCGCGCGGCATCCTTGACTAAATGCGCCAACCGATCATGGGGAACGGCAACTTGCCAATGGCGCAAGATTGGGTCCGTCGTGCTCGGCGGCTTTGGAGGCACTGACTGTGATGTCATTTGAAATCGCCACCTCGAGTGATTTTGGCTGAAATTGAATCGTGCTGCCACGAAAGTGCGGTACGTGTCTATCGCACAGGGTCGCCTGGACGCTTCTCGGCGCCGCAATTACGCGGCGTCAGCGTCCATGAACTCTTTCATGGTCTTCTCGAAGACTTCAAGCACTTTCGACTCGACGTCGTGCATTTGAGCACTGCCATATTCCCGCGGCCGAGGCAAATCAACATCGATTATCGATGCAATACGGGTGGGCTTTGGGGTGTAGATGACAATTCTGTCCGCGAGAAAGCACGCTTCAATGATGTCGTGCGTAACAAAGACGACGGTGCGTTGGTCTTTCATCCATGTGTTGATCAACTCCGAGCGGAGTTTTCGAGCCGTAATCTCGTCAAGTGCCCCGAAGGGCTCGTCCATCAGAAGGAGCCCCGGGTTGCGAATGTACGCTCGCGCGATGCCTACACGATGCTGCATCCCGCCGGAGATCTGGTGAGGGTAGAAGTCTTCATAGCCGGTTAAGTTTACCAAGTCCAGCACTGAACGAATCTTCTCGTCTTCACCGGGCGATGCTCTTCCGGTCTCGCCCCGTAGGGCGAAGCGCAGATTTTCGGCGACGGTTCGCCATTGCAGCAAGCGAGGTTGCTGGAACACATACCCGTAGTGAGGAAGCTTCTTAGCGACCGGCGTGCCGTCTACGACAACGCTTCCGGAAGTTGGAGTCAGAAACCCCGAGATGCAATTCAGGGTCACCGATTTGCCCGCACCGGAAGGTCCTAGCAGGCAGACGAACTCGCCTTCCTTGATGGTCAAATCGATGTCGTCAAGGATCTTGATTGATCCAGTAGGGGTCTCAAAGCACTTCGTCAAGCCGGAGATAATGATGTTGCTCATGGTCTGTGTTCCTTCAGCCCCGCTTCCAGCGCGTTGCATAACGCTCGATCGGAGCGATGATAAGCCAGTCGGTCAGTAACATCAGTATTACCAGCCAAACGGTCCAGGCGAAGACTTCGTTTGTGCGATTGAACTCCCATCCGACATACAGGTTGTAGCCAATCCCGCCACCGCTGGCACCGCCCGCGAAGAGCTCTGCGAGCACGACGATCTTCCAGCAGATTGCGACCATCGTTCTCGAGGCGCTCACGAGATAAGGAGTCAAGCTCGGTAGGATGATGTGCCGAAACGTCATATAACGGTTCGCCTTGACCGACTCGGCCATTTCGAACAGTTGGCGATCGATCTGGTTAAGCCCCGCGGCGACGTTGAAGGCGATAATAGTGAAGCCGGCAACGAAAATCGTGAATACAACGGAGATCTGTGTCAATCCAAACCAGATCATCGACATCAGCGCCCAAACCACGTACGGCACCGTTTGGGTAAAGTTGAGCAACGGTCCGACAAAGGACTCATATCGCTTTAGGGCAAAGCCGGCAAGAGTGCCGACAACGAGCGATGCGGCGGCACCTATACAAACGGACTTCAGCGTGGCTAATGTTGCCCGCCAAAGAATCCCATCGGTGGCGAACCCTGCCAAGTCCGTAAAGATGTGAGGAAGGGATGGGAAGACATAACTTGGCTGGGTAAGCGAGAACAATTGCCACCCGATAAGCAAGACGGCGAATGCTGCCGCTGCGGCTCCCATCCGGTTACGTTGAGAGCGGCGAATATTGCGTCGATATGTGGCAGTCGGGCTACCAGCGGGCGAGATTGCAGCTTTCATAGACGTTGTCTCCCTTTCCTTGCCTAGGGCATAATCCAAAAATCGGAAGCTTTAACAGGGCGGGGAACTTGACGAATCTCGTAGAGGCGATCGTAGTAAGCCTGAACCTGTCTCAAGAACGCAGGATCATTCTGGTCCGTGATGTAGTCGCCCGCGTATGGCTTAAGAAGCGCCTCAACCTGTTCCGGTGACTCCTTCAGCGCGGGCACGGCTGCAGAGAGTGCTGCAGACGCCTCCGGCAAATTCTTCGGAAGCGAACGCGCCTCAGAGTCCAAGATTGTGAGGAACTTTTTGACGGCGTCCTTGTTTGAGCTGTAGAAATCTTGGCGCGCGGTAACGTTCAGCGCGAAGAGTGTGGCTCCGTAGTGCCGCTTATAAAGTTCAACGGGGCGGAAGATCTCTTTAACGGTACCTGAGCGGATGGCTTGGCTCAGATAGGGTTCGTAGAGGGTCGCGCCTTCGATAGTGCCATTTTGTAGGGCGGCGATAATTCCGGCAGGCGGTAGGACAGAAACCCTGATGTCACGCATAAGATCGACGTTTTCAATCTTGAATGCGAGATAGGTTGCACCGAAGTTCGTACCTGAAAGGGACACGACTCCGTACGGCTTGCCTTTAAAATCCGTCGGCGTCTTCGCCGTAGAGGTCGACTTTACAACCACCGCCCAAAAGTCTGCTGGCTGGACCGCCTTTAGAACGACAATTGGCACGCCAGCGGCAAAGAGTTGACCTGCTTCGATCGCGCCTGCGTTAATGTCGACGTCGATTGCCTTTCCCTTGAACGCATCGTACTTTTGGCTAGATTGGACGAAGGGTTGCGGCTGAACATCGAGCCCCGCCTGTTTGAACAATCCTTTCTTCTGAGCGCTGGACAGTGCGGCGCTGGTGATATCCGTCGTAATGGTATATCCGACGCGGATCGTGGTTGGTCGGGCGAGCGCCGGTGCACTGATCGCGATCGTCATGCACAAAGGTGCGAGCTTGCGCAGCAGGCGCGGCCCGAGGCCGAGGATGCCGTTCATGTAATGTCTCCGTTTAATTAACGATGTCGGTTTCAGTTGGCGGGCACGCCCGCTAACTGACCAATGTTGTTAGATGTCTAATTACTTCAATATACGGTAGATATAATTAGATGTCTAACGGTTGTGCCATAGGACAAACACTGACGTCTTTTGGAATAAGGCAGCCTCTATTCCGTCATGCCGCGGCTCATCGAGGGAGCGTAACCAGGGACGACACGCACGTCCAAAAGGACCTGGCGACCTTCCTTTACGTCATTCACTGCTTGACGAATCGTGTCCACGAGAGCGTGTCGGTCAATGATGGGACCCGCCGAAATAAAGCCTTGTGCCCGGGCAATTGCGGCGAGATCGATAGCAGGTTCGTCGATCCGCTGCCCGATCCACTTGTTCTCGACAAGTCTTCCCCTGTCGAGGGCGACTCGCTCTTGGTGTACTTCGTCGTTGTAGAATGATTGGTTGTTGGCAACAATCAACAATAGGGGCACATCTAACTGTGCAGCGGTCCATAGCGCCGAGTTACCCATCATGAAATCGCCGTCACCAATGATCGCAACCGGCAAGCGTCCTGACTCTCTCAGGGCGAGGGCTGCTCCGACGGCCATACCAGGGCCAGAGCCGATGCCAGCGCCGCCGTCGTAGCCGAGATAGTCTAGCGGTCCTCTGAAATCCCACAGCTCACCGCTCCAACCTAGCGGAAGGCGCGTCAGGGTTACATCCGTTCCGTTCGTGACTTCCCGCAGGGCGGCGGCCAATGCGCTCATCGAGATAGTCGGCTCTTCTTCTTTTGATTCCTCCGCTGAACGAGCAGGCGGGTTCTGCCGCTCGGCGGCACGCCGGTCGCGCCTCAGTTTGAGCAGAATTTCACTCACGGCCAAGCCCGGATCGGACGCAATGGCTATGTCGGCTGGGGACAATGCTTGATGATCAAAGCTCCAGCCATTTTGGAGAGTGTGGTCGAGCGAGACGGAAATGACTTTCGCGGTAACCGGGCTGGGTTGCCAGACGGATTTCAAGGTACCGCCCAGGTCGACCCAGTCCAAAGCAAGGATCGCATCGGCACGCTTCAGCTCGTCCGATGCGGGGCCATTAACAAAGAAAGCCGGAGGGAACGGGTGCTGCGGATGATCCGTCGGAAAGCTCGCCCCAGTCTTAAGATCCGTTAGAACGGTTGCTCCGAGTCGTTCAGCAAGCTCCACACGCTGCGCCCACTCGTTTGCATCGCGGGAAACGCGTCCGACCAGAATGACTAACTTTGAGGCGGACTCGAGAACGTCAACCGCGTCGTGAACGACGTCCGAGTTAGGATAGGGTGGAGCTGGCGGAGCGTATCGAGCTACGTCCGGAAGCGCCGGAGGAACGGACAGTTTTGTCTCTTGCGCCGTTACATCTAGGCAAATATAAACGGGCGCGCAAGGGGGCGTCCGGGTAATCTGAAACGCACGCAGAATCGCTTCGTAGCTTGCCTCTACCGAAATGGGTTGATTGTCCCATTTGACGAACGGCCTGACGAGGGCCCCGACGTCCTGCGAGGTATGAATCCAGTCAATCCACGGGCGGCGTTTTGCTGCGTCGAGGGGGCCTTGCGCCCCGAGAATGAGTACAGGAACGCGATCACACCACGCGTTATAGATTGCCATGCTGGCATGCATAAGTCCGACGTTGCTATGCAACACAACGGCCAATGGCGAGTTGGTCACTTTTGCGTAACCATGCGCGATCGCAACGGCGTGTTCCTCGTGCAAGCAGAGTACGAGCTCCGGCGAGACATTCCCTGTGTGATTGACGATACTGTCGTGCAGTCCGCGGAAGCTCGAGCCCGGATTGATGCAAAGATAAGGAATTTCGAACGTTTTTAGCAAGTCGGCAATCCCGTCGCTCCCCCAGTAGGAAGTTGGCGATTCTTGTCGCTTGCCCGTCCCGTCAACTTTCGTGATGGAATCGTTTTCTGAGAGGTTGGTCATTTCAATGATTTCCAGACTGGATCCGACGGCTATAGTTGAAGATTTACGCTTTTGGTGGTCGTGAAATCGAACAGCTCCTCGATACACTCTTCTCGACCGATTCCGGAGCTTTTGACCCCGCCGAACGGAACGCCTAAATAATGGCGGCTCACTTGGTTGATCCAGACGTAGCCCGCTTCGACGCGGGCTGCCGCGCGGTGCGCGGTCACTAGGTCTTTTGTCCAGATGGAAGCGGTCAACCCATATTCGACGCCGTTCACCGCATCGAAGAGTTCTTCCTCGTCTCGCCAGCGGAACACTGACATCACTGGCCCGAAGATTTCTTCCTTCGCAATACGCATCGACGGTTGGACGTCGGAGAAGATGGTCGGCTCGATGAAAAATCCGTTGCGGAATTTTGCGTCGTCCGGTGCCTTCCCGCCGGTAACCAAACGCGCTCCTTCTGTTTGCGCGGACTTGATGAATTCCAAGACTTCATCTCGCCGTTGCGCGGAGATGAGAGGGCCCATCGTAGTCGACCTGTCGGTCGGGTTACCGGGGGCGTGAAGCTGGCGCGTTCGGTCGGCGACGGCGCTCAGGACCTTGTCGTGAATGGACTCGTGAAGAAACACTCGGCTCGTTGAGCCGCAAGACTGTCCGGCCCAAGTAAAGTTCATTCCGCGCACAATGCCTGCGACTAAAGCATCATGGTCGGCGTCGGCGAAGGCGATCAGCGCGTTTTTCCCACCCAGTTCCAACAAGGTCGGCTTGAGAGTTTCCGAAGCATTTCTCAAAATCGCACGGCCGGTTGCGACACTTCCAATAAGCGTCACCTTCTTCACCAAGGGGTGCGATGAGAGCGTCTCTCCACATTCTCTGCCACCGGGTAATACGCTCAAAACGCCCGGTGGGAAGACGTCCTTAAGCAACTCCGCCAGACGCAAACAGGAGAGGGGCGCCTGTTCGGGCGGTTTCACGATGACTGTGTTTCCCGCTGCTAGCGGTGCAGCGATTTTTCCGGCTGCGAACATCAAAGGGTGGTTATAGGCGACGATCCTGGCAACGACTCCGATCGCTTCGCGCATCGAATAATGGAGGCTGTCTCCTGCGATTGGAAACGTCTCTCCTTTCAGCATTGGAGCCAGGCCGGCAAAATAATCCAATGAGTTCGCGGCAAACTGAGCGTCTCCCAGCATCTCAGCGATAGGATTGCCGGTATCGATTGCATCGATCAGGGCAAGTTCGTCCGCGTGTGCTCGAAGACGCTCCGCCGCTTGGCGCATCATGTTTTGTCGCGATCTAATCGGCGTGTTTCGCCACTCTTTCCACGCACTATGCGCCGCCTGGATGGCATTTTCGGTGTCAGTTCGGTCCGCATGAGCGATGGTGGCGACGACCGAACTCGTCGACGGGTCGATGGTGTCAACGTACCGTCCGTTGATCGGCGCATGCCACTCTCCGCCGTAAAAGAGGTCGCGCGCGACCGGAAGACTACGGAAAGCGGAATCTTGCGTTTCAATGTCCATTGAGTCTCCTGAATTATTAGCTCTCTAACAATAAAGGCTACCGGATCTCAGGCGGCACTAGCAATAGCGGGTTTGTACTGAGAGGCGTCCCGGGCAGTCCCAGCGACGAGAAGCTGCTGGATGGGATACTTGGCGACGGCAAACGGCTGCTCTCACGTAGCCTGGGCGGTAGTGACTGAGCGTTACGCTATCTGTTACGGGTATAACTGCGGGGCAGCGAAGGGCTTACGCTAGGAGACCTGACAGAATCAAGGCTAAATACGAGGGATCGTTGTGTCCGGAGGCAGGCGTACTGCCCCCGAACTGAATCTCAACGGATGACTGGGAGCTTGATTTTATGCACCTACGGTAAAGGATTATCGCCAATCCTTTACCGTTAGGTTTTAGGCATTCTTAGAATTTATGACGAATGCCAATTGTTGCGGCAATCTGGTTCGATGTCGAAGAGGGAGAGAAAAGGCTGATGTTCGCAACTGCCGGGCGATTCGTCGAGTCCGTGCCGCTGGCGTGCTGATATACGCCCGCAGCATAGAGATCAGTACGTTTGGAAAGGAAGTAATCTGCACCCAGCATTGCTTGATGGTATTTGGCATCGTTAACGCCGTACCCCTTGGTGTAGTCATATGCGACACCGAGTAGCAGGGCAGGGGTGATCTGGTACTTGAAGCTCACCTCAGCGTTGTGGAACTTCGCAGACCCAGTGTAGCCCAGCGGATTCAGACCCGGTTCGCTACCCAGATCTTTAAACTGGGTATTACTGTACGTCGCTCCGAACGTCGCTGCGCCCAGAGTGTAGGCGGCACCAGCAGAGATGACCTGTTGCGTCTTGGCGGATGCATAGCCCGAGTAGACGGCACTTCCGCCCATATTCGAGCCGGTAGTACTCGAAGTGGCGTTATTTCCGAAAAATGAGAAATTGGGGTCCTTGATGTTCAAATACGCCGCGCCGAACTGCAACGGACCGCGATTATAGCCCGCGCCAACCGACCATATCTGGTTGCGATTGAACTGACCTGCGACTCCCCCGAGGCTATAGAGGCCGCCGAACTTGATTCCGGAGAAATCGATGCTAGTGTACTTTATCGCGTTATTGACGCGATTCGTGTTGAGCATATTGTCAAGATCGCCGGGGTGCGAACCATAATATGAAGCCCATTGCGCGCCGACCTCGAAGATACCGGTGAAGTCTACGACTGAGTCGTATTGGCGACCGAGGGTGACCGTTCCGAACCGGCTCGACAATCCAACGTAAGCCTGACGACCGAATTCATCTCCTCCTTGCCCGAGTCGTCCATTGACAACATTGATTCCGTTTTCGAGCACAAAGATTGCACTCAATCCGCCGCCAAGGTCCTCTGTTCCGCGAAGTCCCCAGCGACTTCCTTGCAGGTTCCCGCTCGCCAAGGAATAAAGCTTGGATCCTTGGCCGTTGGTCGCGACGTTGTTCGCGTATACAAACCCTACGTCCAAAAGTCCGTACAGAGTGACACTGCTCTGAGCATAGGCGTGAGTTGTAAGGAATCCTAAGGCAAGTGAGGCGGCAACGGTTTTTTTCATTAATTGTCTCCTTCAGAAAGATGATTCGCGGGCTGAGTCTTGGCCATTCACCTAAGGTCCTCGTTGCCCGACGGACAGTACCGTGCACAGGGGCCCTGTAGCGGATTCCAAAACACTGATTCGATCTGGTTGCGCCTCTATAAGGCTGTCAACCTATATTCGCGCAGTGAAATTCCACCCAGTCGAGACAGCGTGGACGATTTCGCATCCACGGGAACGACGGATCAACGTCCCTAGCGCCACATTCTTAGAAGTCTAACTATAACGACTGGAAAGACACTCGGGTTAAACACTGATGCCCAACTCCGGTTCGCAAACGTCCCTACGGAATCACCAGCCATAGGGGCCTACGTCCGGGCAACCAACGGACAGCCCCGTCACGCATGAGTGTCATGGAGGCGTGCCGTTTCAAGAGCTCCTGAGCCCACGAGGATTCACCATAGGCTTGATGTGCTGCTGTTCCTCTGCGGAACAATTGATTTTCCGCTAAGCACCTTTGCGAGCAGGCACGTACCGACGAAACTGTCAGCCGCTGGATCGGTGGGAGGAGTGAATATGGCGATCGTCGGTGTGCAGTGCAACGGAATTCAGCGACTGGATCGGCTTGGCAAGGGTGCTTTCTACGCTGGTGTGTCGTTGAGGATGAAGTGAAACCTCGACATTCACTTACGGGCTACGGTTTCGGGAACTGAGGCACGGCAATGAGGGCCGAGTCACGATGAGCACAGAACGCCGCAGGGCATGGCCCCGCAGAGTTCCTTTCTGAAGTCCCGAAAGACTTCATGCGGATTGCATGCTTTTATGCCTGCGCTTTCGCCGCGGTAGTCCTTAAGTCGAGAACACTTCGATACGCTCAATACCGAATAAGCATGTTTGTTCGATCGGATGCGGGCGCACCGACATTGGGCCGCACGAACAGGGAAGCGCGAGCGGGCGACACGCCGAGTGAAGCGCAGTCACGAATGATCGAGGACTGCCGCAGCGCACGACGCGTCGTACAGGCGGACTCCATTTCCCTTTGCGAGAGCGGGCGTGTTGATCTTTGGGCAGGCCTCTGCCTGAGCGATTCGCGCTGTCCGTGTGCGCTAGAAACGCTTTGAACGGGAGCGGTTCTCTGCTAGCATATAGGTTAGATATCGAATAATATGTGCGTTGCTCCTTCCGAGGTCCGGGGCAATGGACGTACGGGTGATCGATGCTCTCCTTTTCTCTTTTTCATGTGTGTGCATATGGATGCTGACACCCACGAAGCCGTGAGGCGCAACGTTCGAGAGGCGCTGGCAGAAGACGTCGGTGAGGCCGATTGGACGTCGATGCTGGTACCTCGGGAACAAATGGCCTCCGCAACATTGCTGTCGCGCGACACAGCTGTTCTCTGCGGACGCCCGTGGTTTGACGAAACCTTGTCGCAGGTGGAACCTTCCCTGCGCGTTCAGTGGTTTGCAAACGAGGGAGAAAGGGTTGAGGCTGGTCAGGATGTCTGTCGCATTGTGGGCCGCGCGCGCGGTATTCTGACCGCCGAGCGCACTGCGATCAACTTTCTGCAGATGCTGTCCGGCGTTGCGACGGCGACGCGGAAGATGGTGGACATCGTGGCCGGTACCTCTGCACGTATTCTTGATACTCGAAA
Organism: Caballeronia sp. AZ10_KS36; assembly: GCF_023631105.1. NCBI lineage: Bacteria > Pseudomonadati > Pseudomonadota > Betaproteobacteria > Burkholderiales > Burkholderiaceae > Caballeronia > Caballeronia sp. AZ10_KS36. The sequence continues at coordinate 28,860 of NZ_JALQDQ010000051.1, forward strand.
AACGCTCCCGGGGCTACGCCTCGCGCAGAAGTATGCTGTCCGTACGGGTGGTGGGAACAACCATCGTCGGGGTCTCTATGATGGAATTCTCATCAAGGAAAATCACATTTCGGCAGGCGGAGGCATTGCGGACACGTTTCGTTCAGCACAGATGCTCAATGTGGAGGTCCCGATTCAAGTCGAAGTGGAGACTCTCGACGAGCTCGAAGAAGCACTTCATGTTGGTGCGAACTCTATTTTGCTTGACAACTTCTCGCTTGAGCAGATGCGCGAGGCCGTCTTACTTAATCGAGATCGTGCGGAACTGGAGGTGTCTGGCGGCGTTACGCTAGGTACGCTGAGGGCAATAGCGGAAACGGGCGTACATCGGATATCAGCCGGCGGTCTAACTAAGAGCGTTCAGGCGGTCGATTATTCGATGAGAGTAGACGCGCGCGCCGGCAGACGTGGGCTCTGATTCAACGAAATTGGGCGGCGGGCTGCATGGGCTAGTGCATTGCATCATTGAATTGGCACCCCAAGTGTGTTCAGATGCAGGTCATGGGCAAAATGAATCTGACCGATA
>NZ_JALQDQ010000052.1:0-10692 GCF_023631105.1 Caballeronia sp. AZ10_KS36
GCCGGTGCCGATGCGCGTGCCGGTCGGCACGCCGAGCTGTGCATTGGTGATGGCATCCGACCAGTCGCCTCGGCCTGCGCCGCGCAAGGCGCGGCGCAGATGGCTCACTTCGTTCTGGATCGTGCGCGGCGTGATGCCGGACTCGATGCGCGCACCGACATAATTGCGAAGCTGCTTTTCCGTAACGGTGGCGGGATCGACATCGCCATAGCGCCGCTGCTTGGCATGCGCGGCGAACGCTTTGAAAGTGGTCAGCATCTTCTGCCGGGTCAGGGTCGCGGCACCCTTGTGAAGCGACGCGGCCATGAACTTCGCTTCGATCGAGCGTGGCCGCGAGGGTGATCGGTTCGGCGGTGAAGTGGACTTGCTCATGCTCTTCTTCGTTGGACTCGTTCGTCGTTGTTTTCTGTTGCGCCGGGTCGCTCCAGCGAGCCGGGTCCTGCATTCGTTTAGGGAGGTGTGGCCGCCACCTGGAGGTGGGTTGTTGTGGCCAGGGTGCTGCTGCCGATGAGGTCGTTTGTCGTTCGCCGGTTGGCCGGTTCGACGCGCTGACGTGCGCTTAACTATCACGTCGGTAGACGGGCGCCTTTACGTGGCGCGAGCGAGGGTGGTGCGCGAAAGCGCGTCACTGCTCCTCGATGCGAAGCAGTGACGCGCAAAACCACGTGGTTGCCTTCAGCGGATGCTCCGGATAATCGGGCCGTGGAAGGCGCTGAAGTCACCGTGTCGTGCTTGGCTGCGTTTGGCTGTCGGCACAGCAAACGGGCAAGCGTTGACGCGATGCGCTAGCTGAGCTGCTCGTTGGCAGCCGAAAGACGAGAAGGTTCGAGCGAGGTCGCTCGGAAGAATGTGATGCGCGGGCGACGCCCGAGATGGAAAGTGAGTGCGCTTGCAATGGACGGACTACGAGAGCCCCGCCGAAGCGCCTAGAAAAATCGCTCAGGGGGCTGTGCAGGGCGGACGGATCCGATGCACTTGCCGTAAGCGGTTTTGCGGGCAAAGTGCCCGGCTTAAGAAGTTGGATCGAGATCTGTGCTCGATCCTAGATCGATGCGTCAAAACGCAAAAAGCACGGCTACGTTAGCACAGGGTTTTTCTTGTGCAAACAGGCTGCTTCAAAAGAGTCGAAAGCCGCATAAAAACAGATGCCCTTTCACAGCAATCGCAACCAATCCTATCTGCACACGGTGGTGGCGAACCAGAGCCGACAACCGTTAGTCAACGAACAGCAAGTAATACGGCGTCTCATGAGGGCAGCGAATGATCATCAACTGCTAGAATGAAAATGCCTGGTGCAAAAAAGCAGCGGCTTGGAGGTACTTCTTTTTCGCGACTTTCTTCTGCGGCATACGGCAAGGGTGTTGGACGCCCATGCTGTCCTGCCAGGGATCCGCAGAGGTTTGACAGGTCTTCTCACATCACCGTCGGATGGGCCGAGTGTTGGACGTTCGGCCTACATCGACGTCTTGCTACGCGGTACGGTTGGACGTGTACCGACGCTTTCTTCTTTCAACCCAGCAATTCCGATCCGGCTGACGCAGGCTGTGTGCTTGTCTGTCCAGCCGCTTGAGCTTTCCATTTCGTCGCAGCGGCTTTTCGACCCAAATCTTCAAGCCGACTGACCAGTGGTGCTAGATCGAACGACGTCTTCTCGCTGTCGTTTGGGTCGACTGCTCTCAGCAACAAATTCTTTTCTTCCAGTCCTTTGATATGTCGCTGAACGGTACGGGCGGTTACGCCCATGCGTCTCGCGATCGTTGCCGGCTTGGTGTACGGCAACCTGTCCTTTTCCCACCAGGCCAACAACAAGTTCATGGCCACCAACATCTCGCCATCGTTCATCCGAAGTGTGTGCTGCTCACGAAGCAGGATGGCTGGAATGACCGTAAATCCGGGCAAAAGCGCATCCCCAAATTTTTCTTGAATGGGGTAGCTGCTGAGCTCGAGATCGACAGTGACGTTAGCCGGGTTCATTGAAGCGATTTTAACTGGTTTGCCGGATATTGTGCAATGTATATTATTATAACGACAATTTTGTCGCGGCAATTTTGTCGCGATCGAGAAAATTGTCGGGGTGTCCGTTAGGCCTTTGGTTCTGGTTGGCCTTCGCCGGCACGTTTGAAGGTCTTGCCGAGGGAGTCGCCTATCGTTGGGGGATCTGTGTTCTCCGAACCGCCCGAGCTAAGAATCTCGCGCCGCGGAATGTAAAGGCGCAACTTCTTACGCTTGCCGGGACCACGGTCGAGTTTTCCAGCCGATAGTGGCCGGCCTTCCTTTGCGAAGCGAAGGCGTCGATCTCCCTTTTTCGAAGTCATTCTCCCTTTTATAGCTTTTATAGACGTCAATCTACCTTTTTATTCATTCTACCTTTATGTCCCACCTGCTCAAAAGGGGAGATCCTCGTCAGTCGCTGGGATACACTCACGGCGACTGACGATCTGCTCCGCAAGGGTCAGACAACGTCTATTTTCCTCCTCAATCCAGATGCCTCCATCTCGCGTCGCAGCTCTATAGCGAGGACGCCATACACCAATGACGTAGCCATGATCTAGTGGCCAAGTAAATCTAATCTGTTCGGGATCTTCCCGATCATTCAGTTCCTGCGTGTAGAAAGCCAGGGTCGTGTCCAGGTTGGCCAGCAAACTTGGATCTTTGGGCTCGTTGTCGCGTTGCGCTCCTGAATGGAAGTCATTGACGCGGAGAGTGCACACAGCCGCTGCGGTCTCGTTGCTTGCCGGATTGGCATCAAACATCATGACCGCTTCATAGAACAGGCCGGCAGCTTGCAACCTGGTCCAGGCACTCCAGAACCGATGGGAAATATTGTCTGGCACCTTCTTTCCTTCAATCGCATGAGCGAGGATCCTATGCACTTCGCTTGTATATGAAGACGCCTGAAGCGGATTCGACAACCATTGAAAATTGCCTTCTTTCGCCCGGACGTTAGATTCCTCCCATCCGCGATGGATGACTCGCGGATCAACACCGCCGCACTGGGACATACGCAGCGAGGCGTACATTTCCAGCATCAACATGAGCGCGTCGAGTTGGCAGTCATTGGCGGAAAGGGCCTTCAACGTCTCCCGATAAGCATCGGCGGGGGCTGTGCAAGCCCTTATTCGATGCAAGGGAATGTCGGCGTTACCCAACCCATCGACTAGCGCATGCGGCAGCTCCAGGTCCAAGGAGCCTTGCATCACGCGATACCGCGCCATCCTTGAATACTTTGGGGCCAATGACGCAGGCGCCAATAGCTTTCGTGCAATCAGCTCTTGCAGAATGTTGTTCGACCTGGCGTCGGCCATTCCGCCCACCTTGGTCTTGATCGAGTTTGCACCCGCACCAGTGAAGGTATAGGGCGGATGCCCCTCGATCTCTACGCCTGATGAGTGCCGTGCCATTACCAGGAAGCCCGCGACCAGCGAAAAATTTTTACTGTCCTTAGCCAGCTTTCGCAGCGTCTCCATTGAGACCTTGAAATATCGCGTGTTGCTTTTCATCCATACCTCTTTTGGGGCATATGCGAGAACGTAAAGCGCGACCTTCTACGGAGCCAAGCGCACGGACAAGGCGTAGTCGGCCGTCGAATACGGATTGATAAATCAATGTGCCGGCATCAGTTTTTTTGGCGCTGCGCCCAAAGCCGTTCAATGGCCAGCATGCCCGAACGCATTTTCGCGGCGGCTGACGCATTAGCTGAGTGAACACGGATCTTCGGTGGAACGAACTCACGAAGCGCGACCGCTTCCTCAATCCAAAGAATCACGTCATAGCCGGTACCGCGTTCATCATCGCCCAGGTCGTGATCGAGACTGAGTTCGTCCACTTGGCCTGACTCGAGCAATGCTATCGCTTCAGCCGGCCAATAGACGCGGACCCAACCGTCCGGGGGCGCGCGTTCATCGTCGAGAAAGACCTTCACAGTGTTACCTGGCCATTTTCTAGGATGGAGCGAAACTCTCGGCGCAACAGGTAGCGGTTTTCCTTACCCTCCCACTTTCGAATAAATGTCGTCACTCCTTTCGGCCAACCGCGTGTGTGGGCGGCACGTTTCCCAAACAACCGCATTGCAACCCTGACGACATCTGCGCTGCCGATGTGCTTTGCCAGTTCCGAAGACGTGATGCCGGCATCGCCTGCGGCGTGGACATGTTTCATCACTGCCCTCTGATCCGCACTTAACCCTGGCGTCTTTTTGAAGAACGCATCGACTGCCTGCGAGCTCAGTATTTCGGCGGTTTTGGCTCCATCTTCCTCGGGGAGAGAAGGTAACGGCGCTGGTGCGGTCTCGGTTGTGCCCTGAAGGTCAGCATAGAGCAACGGATGCGCGAGCTTCAGTTCTTCCGGGGTGCCTTCAAAAGTAAAGCTGGTGCGAGTGATCTTCATGCGATCTCCTATAAGAGATTTGTTGTAATCTTGGAATTTATATGTGTAGACTACAGAAGGTTTGTATTGAAAGCAATCGTTTTGCAAATAATTTTCAGTAGTCTATAAGCTGTCTACAATCTATTTTTCCATGAAACGCAGGGTCACTCTACAAATCGACGCTTGCTGTATATGTGATAATGTCCTTTATCAGGTATAGGAGATCGTCTTGGCCGATACGTTTGACTTCAACGTGACGTTGCTTCCGTCACCTGACGACATTGGGCACCCGTCACTGAGTGAAGACTATATGTCCGCATTGCGCGAGATACGCGCGTTTGCCAGAACTCATGGCGGTCTGATTCCGGTTCAGGGAGCCTCACCGAATGCTCCGGTCGGTATGGTCGTTGAATTTGCGAAGGTGGTTGGCCCATTTCTGGGACCGGCATTGGGTGCGGCGCTCGCAGGCTGGTTTCAGGGGCGTGCTGGTCGTAAGCTGCGCCTGAAAGTCGGCAGTGTTGAGGTCGAAGCCCACACGCCAGAGGAAGTCGAGCACTTGCTTAAGCAGGCTAAGGCGTTTCAGACCAGCCTCAAGGGCGTCGGCGATGAAGCGTGACATGGACCTGATCCGCGAGCTGATGCTTAAGCTCGAGGCGCTCCCCATTCCGCCCATCGGATACCGGATGATTCGGCCTGACGATCCTGAGATGCGGGTCGAAGGCTACACCGTCGCGCAGATCGCCTACCACGTGTCACTCATCGAGCAGGCGAAGCTGATAAATGCTGACGGGCTGGACGTACTGGGAATGGCGATTGGACCTGGGACCGCGTTTCGCAACGTGAGCTGGGCCGGACACGATTTTATCGAGTCAGTACGCGACCCTGAGGTGTGGGCCAAGACAAAGGCAGGGGCGCTTTCCGCCGGCGGCTTCACGGTTCAGTTGCTGGCTGATCTCGCCAAAGGCTTCATCAGGAAGCAGATCGAGGAGCGTACCGGTGTCCAGCTCTAGCCTGATTGGTGTCACGCCCTCCGCGTTGCCGCCGTTGATGACCACGGCCGGTGATCGCGCCGGTGTGCGCTTCTTGGAGTTCTTTGCGTCGGCGATTCGCAACCCGCATACGCGGCGGGCGTATGCAAGGGCGGTTGGAGATTTTCTCGCCTGGTGCGCCGGTGCCGGCGTGACCTCAATCACCGCCGTGCAGCCGCTGCATGTGGCCGCGTGGATCGAGCTGCAGACGCAGACGCTGTCGGCGCCGACCGTCAAGCAGCGCCTGGCGGCGATCCGCCACCTGTTCGACTGGCTCGTCACCGGCCAGATCGTGCCGCACAACCCGGCCGCATCCGTGCGGGGGCCGAGCCACAGCGCCAAGCAGGGCAAGACCCCGGTGCTCGACACCTCCGAAGCACGGCAGCTGCTGGACAGCATCGATGTAACGACGCCGATCGGTCTGCGGGACCGCGCGCTGATCGCACTGATGGTGTTTTCGTTTGCGCGCATCGGCGCGGCGCTGGCGATGCGGGTCGAGGACGTCTATGTGCAGCAGCGGCGCTTGTGGGTCCGTCTTCGTGAGAAAGGCGGCAAGGCGCATGCGATGCCGTGTCATCACTCGCTGGAAGCGTATCTGCACGACTATCTGGAACAGACCGGCCTACGCGATGAGCCGAAGGGGCCGCTGTTCCGCACGATCGCGCGTGGCACCGGGCAGTTGAGCACCACACCGCTGCCGCAGGCAAACGCATACGCGATGGTGCGGCGCCGAGCGGTGGCGGCCGGGATCGGCACGAAGATCGGCAACCACACGTTCCGCGCGACGGGCATCACCGCCTATCTGAAGAACGGCGGCACGCTCGAGAATGCCGCCACGATGGCCAATCACGCATCGACGCGCACCACTCAGCTCTATGACCGGCGCCGCGACGACATCAGCCTCGATGAGGTCGAGCGAATCCGGCTCTAACAAGACCCACATTGACTCTATAAACGTCATAATGTATAGTGTAACTATACGCTATACATGATGACGTTCATCAGACAGGCCAACTGACTAATTGACGTGACTTCTAGAGAGGTAAGAGATGGTATCTAACCACTTTGATTGGGAGCACCATGATCAAGTCATGGCGACACAAAGGACTCGAAGAGTTCTTCAAGACCGAAAGTAAGGCGGGCATCAGGCCCGACCACGCAGCTAGATTAAAGCGTCAGTTAGCTCGGCTCGATGTGGCTCAGTCGCCACATGATATGAATGTGCCGGGCTGGAAGTTTCACGGATTGGAAGGGCCGTTAGCCGGTCATTACGCTATCAGCGTGAATGGGAACTGGCGGATGACCTTCACATTCGAAGGTACTGACGCTGTCTTGGTGGACTACCAGGACTACCACTAAGGTTCAGTACATGACCCAAATGTTTAACCCGCCTCACCCGGGTGAAACGCTTCGGGAGGATATCCTCCCGGAGCTTGGTTTGACGGTCACTCAAGCGGCCGAGCAGCTCGGTGTCACGCGCGTGGCGTTGTCACGCGTGCTGAACGAGCATGCAGGTATCTCGCCAGAAATGGCCCTTCGGATTGAAGGTTGGCTCGGTGTCGAGAATGGCGGCCGCGCAGACGTGTGGCTGGCCCAGCAGACCGCCTATGACCTTTGGCAAGCACGCTCCAAGGGAACGCCCAAGGTCGAGCGCGCGCACGCGTGAGCTTGGCTTTGACGATCAAGGGCGCTTCGGCACCTTTTGTCATTCCTCCGGCCGCCGCTAACCGCGCCGTATGAGGCGATCGTTAATTGCCTCAGATTTCGAGCCGGCCTTGCGGGTCGCGTGCGAAGGTAAATCGCACGGCCTTGACCTTCCGCCCGGCCTTGATCTGCTCCCACTGGATAATCCATCCGTCTTTCTCGTTGAGCTCAGCAACGGCCGGTTCGATGATTCGCCGTTTGATGTTGTTGAAATTCTGGCGCTGCTTCTCAGTCGCGTCCATCGCGGCCGCGAAGTCCTCTATGTCGTATTCAGCCCAGCCAGTGGATTTGAAGCGCGTAAGCAGCTCGAGCAGCCGCCAAGAATAAATCGAACGCAATGCAGACGCTTGCTGCAATTGGTACGTAGTGAACTGCCCCTTCAACGCCGTCAGATGGGGGAGCAGTGCCGGCCACCAGTGCAATTCAACCCACCCCTCGCCCACTTGATATTTGACGACCCCGACCCATCGCATTTGAACCTTCGTTGGCGGCAACGGGGCGCCATTACGCCGATGCGCGGCCTCATAGAAGGTGATGGTGCGGTTGTAGAGCGTCTTGGCCGCTGATTGGAGCTGTTCGTATGCGGTGTTCGCGTCGACATGGAATGTGTCGGCATACTCTGCAGCTGTTATCCGGGTCACAGGCAACTCGCCGATTTGCGGCAAGCGCCGACTGTCGAGCTTACTGACAGCGGCTGCCACAATGCGCTTCTCGGCCAGCGTGAGCCCCTGCCCCGCTCGCGTCAGCGCGTTGCTCATCGAGATCCACCGATCGCCCGCTGGCCTATCCGTGATCGCCGAATAGCTCTCCGCTTTCGCCGCTTTCCCTGCCATTTTCACCCCTTAAAGCGTCATCCGGCGACTCTGACGCATTTCTCAAATTGCGTCAACATGTTCTAAAGACGCAATAACCCGGAAATTGACGCAATTTGGTGATGCGCATGCCATGCGATGTGATTGATGTCAGGGCTGCCAGGGCACGCCGGAGGGAATAAGGGATGGAAACCTTCCTGCATGGGCTGTGGATAGCACCCGGAAAAAGACGCACTAACCCGGAAAAAGACGCAATTGACCCGGAAAAAGACGCAATAGCAGGCTGCAAACCCTTACTGCATAAGGCTCACCGCTGTTTATAAACAAGAAAAAACTATCTAAAAACCGGTCGGGCACGGTATTCAGAACTTCCCCGTGTGGATAAGTCCCCTGTCCACTGGCCAAAACCCGGCCCGTGGACAGCCGCTACGCGGTGCGGGACTTCCCCACACTTGGGCCTGACGCGCCCTTCGGGCTTGCCCCATTGAGAAAACGGCCAATTTAAAACCGCCCGCAACAGTCCAACCATCAGGGAACAGTCTGTTGCATCAACTTTTCGCGTCGCGCTCGATCAACTCGGCGCATGCGAGCGAAATCGCCGCCGCTCGGCTAAGGCCCTTCCGTGCGGCGAGCGCGTCGACGGTGGCGAGCAAGTCGGGGGCGATCGTAATAGCGATTTGAACCTTGTTTTTCCGCGCCGGCGGGCTCAAGCTCGGCGCGGCGGCATCGGGAGCGCGACCGATGAACGCATTTGCCGCTGGCTCGCTAGCAACAGATTTAGGTTTTTTTGTGATTGACATAATATATTTTCAATATCATTTAAATATTGAAACGATGTGATTTTTCAATGCGGATAGTTCCGTTGACGCGTTCGTGTCGCGCGGCCGGTATTCGTCGATGTAGAGCCCCGCACCGCTCGCGCTGGCGAACGCTTTGCGCCGCCCGATGCGCAGCGGCAGCAGTTCGATGCCTTCAATGTCGGCAAGCGCCTCACTCGCCTCTTCGTTGTCGCTGCCTTGCGGATCGGCGGCATTCAGCAACGCTAGAGCTCGCACGTCACGCACACTGCGCGCCTCGCGTAACAGGCTCGCCACGTCCGACAGCGCCCAAACATCGAATGAACGCGGCTGAAACGGCACTAGCATGAGATCGGAGACTGTTAGCGCCGCGCGTAATGCAGTCGAATCACGTCCGCCGGCGTCGATGATGACGTGATCGTATGCGCTGGCCTGCTGCGTGACCTGTGCGCGCAGTGTCGCGCCGTCTGGGTATGCGGCGGCGGCGATCGGCGCCCGGCCACTTTCCGCGCGCACTGTAATCGCGCCTAGGCTCGTCCCTTGTCGGTCTCCGTCGACCAACCAGACGCGCTGTCCGTCAAGTGCGAGTCCAAGCGCGAGCTGGACGGCGAGGGTCGATTTGCCGACGCCGCCTTTCGTGTTGCCGATTGTCAGAATCATGGTGATCCTATATTGTTTCAATATTGAAGACATATTTGCATAATGTTGAAACAATAGCACGTTGCGAAGTCTTCAACGCGTTGCACTGCCGGTGCTCAACGAGATTTTTCTTACACGTAACGCGGGCGCGGATCGAGCGGCGGAAACGAAAAAGCCCGCCAAAGCGGGCCCGAAACTCTTATGTCACCTATAACCGGTTGCCCAGATCTGACGGTCAACAGCTGCAAGTTGTGGCAAAGGACCCATTCAGAGCCATGCAAGACAAGGAGGTTGGCTAACCGCCGACTTCATGCCCGATTCGCGCTGCGCGCGCAACGCTTCTCAAGCCTCCCGAAGAGTGCCACTTAACTGACACTTTTCGGTCACTTAGACGGCAACGGCGACTCTCCTTCACAAGCTGAGCCTCGAAAGGGCAGATATCTGACACTTGTCGGAGACTTTTCTGGCCTAACCAGATCCTGTTCAGCGCGCGACTCGGCTTGGCTGCTCCGCTGCAGCGAAGATCAGCCGCTCCACCACCTCCCGAATCGTCTCACCGCGATGCCTAAGGCTTTTGAGCACTTCGAACGCATCGGACGAGATCTTCACTCTCGGCAGCGCGTCAGTCGCACCCGAAAGCCCTTCCAGCCGTGTGCCGCCAACCAGTTCGGCCTTGACCTTCCATACGCTGCCCTTCGGCAACCGATGAGCGGTCGTGAATTCAGGTTTGCTGCTCATAGGTCGCCCGCAGATAGTTGTTCCAAACCCAGCGGCCGCGGCCTTCACCATGACCGAGGTCGCGCGAACACAGCGCGAGCGCCTCTTTGACGCTGTGGCCCTCGCTCAGGTAGTACTCGTAGTTGTCGCGGCAAAAGGCTCGGCGCAGCGCGTGACCGGAGTTATCTCCCATTAGACCCAAAGCCGCAAAGCGGTCGTGGACCTGCTTCTGGGCTGCGCGCGCCGTCGTCGCGTCGACCAGGTATTGCCGCTGTTTTACGATCTCCAATGCAGCTCTGACCGCGTCCAATGCGCGCGCCCGGTAGGGCATCGGGATGACCGTATCCCTCACCCGTCCGCCCTTCGTGCCGTGGCGGATCGTTATGAAGCTTTGGCCACGTGAGAGCGCCACCTCCCATTGCTTCAGGCTCTTGTGACTTTCGATCATCTCTTCGCGCCGCAAGCCCAGGCAGCGCTCGAGCTGGATCCACGCACGGGTGTCGGCCGATGCGTGCTCGAGGGCGTGCGCAAGCACGTGTGCATCGATCACGCGGCCGGTGCCGATGCGCGTGCCGGTCGGCACGCCGAGCTGTGCATTGGTGATGGCATCCGACCAGTCGCCTCGGCCTG
>NZ_JALQDQ010000053.1:0-1084 GCF_023631105.1 Caballeronia sp. AZ10_KS36
TCGCACGCGGGCGTGTTCCGCACCTCGAAGCTCCTGGAAGAGGGCGTCGGCAAGATCGCGGAATTGGCCGAGCGCGTGAAGCATGTGCATCTGAAGGACAAGTCGAAGGTGTTCAACACCGCGAAGGTCGAGGCGCTGGAACTGGCGAATCTGATCGAAGTGGCGCGCGCGACGATGGTGTCGGCCGAAGCGCGCAAGGAAAGCCGCGGCGCGCATGCGCACAGCGACTACGAACATCGCGATGACGAGAACTGGATGCGTCATACGCTGTGGTTCAGCGAAGGCAATCGCCTCGACTACAAGCCGGTGCAGATGAAGCCGCTGACGGTCGAATCGGTGCCGCCGAAGGCGCGTACCTTCTAAGGCAAGGGCAAGGATATCCAAATGGCAAAGAGAATTTTCGAAGTCTACCGGTACGATCCGGACAAGGACGCCGCGCCGCGCATGCAGAGCTACGAGCTCGATCTGACGCATGAACGCATGCTGCTCGACGCGCTGGTGAAGCTGAAGGAGCTCGATGAAACGCTGTCGTTCCGTCGCTCGTGCCGCGAGGGCGTGTGCGGCTCCGACGCGATGAACATCAACGGCAAGAACGGTCTCGCGTGTCTCACGAACCTGAACGATCTGCCGCAGCGCATCGTGCTGCGTCCGCTGCCGGGGCTGCCGGTGGTGCGCGATCTGATCTGCGACTTCACGCAGTTCTTCAACCAGTATCACTCGATCAAGCCGTACCTGATCAACGACACGCCGCCGCCGGAGAAGGAGCGTTTGCAGTCGCCGGTGGAGCGCGACGAACTCGACGGTCTTTACGAGTGCATTCTTTGCGCGAGCTGCTCGACGTCGTGCCCGAGCTTCTGGTGGAATCCGGACAAGTTCGTGGGCCCGGCGGGCTTGCTGCAGGCGTATCGCTTCATCGCCGATAGCCGCGATCAGGCGACCGGCGAGCGGCTCGACAATCTGGAAGACCCGTATCGCCTGTTCCGCTGCCACACGATCATGAACTGCGTCGATGTGTGCCCGAAGGGACTCAACCCGACGAAGGCCATCGGCAAGATCAGGGAAATGCTGGTGCGGCGGGCGGTTT
>NZ_JALQDQ010000054.1:0-7775 GCF_023631105.1 Caballeronia sp. AZ10_KS36
AAAGCCGATCAAGTGGAAGTATGACGATCCTTCACGTCGAATCCGCCAGGTGCCAAATCAATGACGCAGTCGACTAGTAGAAGCCGGGCGCAAACTGGAGCGTGAGATGCAGAAGCACGAGCTACGTCTATCGTGCCTAATATTTATCCGCAATTGACCTGCCCCCGCTTTTAGTCCGAGCTGCAGTTAGAGTCCGAGGTTAAAAACTGCTGCTTCGCATCGTGGGCCCGGGCGAACTGCGCTGGCGTCAGATAGCCGAGGGAACTATGAGGCCGGTCGGCGTTGTACTCGATACGCCATTGTTCAATCAGCTGCTTGGCGTGACGCATGGAGACGAACCAGTGCTCGTTCAGGCATTCATCGCGGAACCGCCCGTTGAAGCTCTCGATATAGGCATTCTCCACCGGCTTGCCAGGCCGAATGAACGACAGCGTGACACCGGCTTCGTAGGCCCAAGTATCCAGCACCTTACCAGCGAACTCCGGCCCGTTGTCGACTGTGATGGATGCAGGTAAGCCTCGCATCTCCTTGAGCCGCTCAAGCACTTGCTGCACTCTTTGGCCCGGCAGCGAGGTGTCGACCTCGATAGCCAAGCACTCGCGCGTATAGTCGTCGACCACGTTCAGGCATCGAAACCGCCGACCATAAGCCAACCCGTCGGAAACGAAGTCCATCGACCAACTTTGATTCGGGCCTGTTGGCAATGGCAGCGGCGTGCGCCCGACCGCCGCAATACGCTTGCGTCGCCGCTTGCGCACGCTCAGCCCCGCCTGGCTGTACAGGCGCCAGATGCGCTTGTGGTTGGCCAAGCAGCCATCGCGCTGCAACAGCACGTGAATCCGGCGATAGCCGTAGCGGCGCTTCTGCGCGGCGATGGCAATCATCCGGCCAGTCAGCGCTTCGTCATCAACTCGGCGGCGTGACTCATAGTGAAACAGCGAGCGAGAAATCCCTACCAGCCCGCAGGCCCGGGTAACACCCATGGCACGTTCGGTCATCAATATCCGGACCGCTTCGCGCTTGGCCTGCGGGCTTACTACTTTCGAGCTAACAGGTCCTTCAACGCGGCGTTGTCGAGCATCGAATCGGCCAACAGGCGCTTGAGCTTGTTGTTCTCCTGCTCAAGTTCCTTCAGGCGCTGCGCTTCGGAGACGGTCATCCCGCCGAACTTCGCTTTCCAGTTGTAGTAGGTCGCTTCTGAGATGCCGTACTTGCGGCACAGCTCCGCCGGCTTCAGGCCAGCCTCGGCTTCCTTCAAGATGCCGATGATTTGTTGTTCGGTGAATCGCTTCTTCATTGCCGTTCCTCTCTGGAACGGACTCTACACCGTCGCCGTACTAAACGCGGGGAGCAGGTCAGCGATCTTGTACCCTAGACACCTGAACATTGGCGTCTTTGGGCGGAGCTTTTTGAATTATCTCGGCAGTGCGGTCCGCGTCCGTTGCTGTCAGTCCGCGAATCACACGCACTTCCGGCCACCGCGGACCGAAGTGATAGACGGCGGCATACATGATCTTTGCGCGAATCGACGAAACGCCCGATGCCAGCATTCCCGTGAAGAAGGCCATATGTACTGCCTGCCAGTCACGGTTTTTCTGAACGCAGGCGACGTCATGTATTACCGATGCTTCGCGATACTTGCCTTCGAAGGGACCGCCGATTAATGACCACGCTGACTCCGGTATCGAAGCCCCATCGACCACAGCGCCCGCCTGCGCGTCCCATCGGGTGCCCTTCGGGTCGACATAGGCGAATGACTCGAGCAGCCGCATATCGCGGCCATTTTCAAGCCATTCCGCTCGCACGTGCCCGATGTAGTAACCGTAATTCTCCTGCGCCGCTGCGGTGCATGTCAAAAGGATGCTCAGCGCAGGAGCAACAAACAGCCTCGTGGAGGGTCGGCTCATGGGTAGTCCGCTTACTGATGAGGCTTGGAAGTCAGAACGCTCCCGCTTTCCTTGATTTTCAGCGTTGAAGCGCCGCGGCCGAAATCGAAGAGCACCGGTCGCTGAGTCGTTTTTTCGGATGGTATATCGCTACGTAGGTCGATGACGTGAGTCCGTCCGGGTTCGTTGTTTGACGAGCCAGGCGCTTCCTGGATCGTCGATTTCGTGAGCTCCGGAACACGCTTTCTTGCGTAGGCGAGCCATTCGTCGAGCCATATCGAACCGTCCGGCGGACGGAAGTCCGCGGCTCCGTGGTCGAGTCCGTCGACGATCAGTGCGTAAGTCAGATACCCATGTTTCAGGTCGCCGGCCTCCAGCGCCACACTGTCCGCCTGACTTCCCGCGAGGATGCGCATCCCCTTGTCATAAGCGAGTTGGCCGAGCCCGCGACTCGCAAGCGGACCCGGGCGGAAATTCGTTTCGATTGCGCCGCCGGAATGGCAGGCGTCCAGAATCATGGTTACCTCCGCAGCGTCCAGACCCTCCAGCCATTGCGCGAGTTCGGCGCTTGAGATCGAGGATTTTAGAAGTCGCGGCGCAATCGTCCTTTCATCGGCGGGTCGACTATCGATGTCTGAGGGAAGCACGAAAAACTCTCCATCTCGTGACAAATGACCGTGACCCGAGAAAAAGACGAAGACCAGATCCTGCGGCCCAGCCCGTTCGACGGCACCGACAGGTGACGGTCCTGGCGATGCAGTTGCACCAATTTCACCCGCGACAGACATCAAGGTACGCCGGATGTTTTCTTTGGTGGCGGAAGCGGTGCCTTCGCCGGGGTAGGCCGGCGAGGTCATCAAGAAGGATATGACCTCGTCGATCGACTTGTCTGCCTTCAGGATCGTCGACATCTCATGAAAGAACGCTTCGGCATCCCCTGCAGCGTAGTTCAGATCGAATCTCGAATTTGCATATTGATTGACGCCGATGGACACCAGGTACGCGCGCCGTTTGCGGGCGACGAACTCCTCGGTTCGGGTGAAGTGCGTGTCAACCGTTGGGCCCTTGAACCCACCGCGATTGAAGGCATAGGCGCTGAAGGTCGTTTGCTCGCCCGCGTGACCACTTGGTAGGCGAACGTGTGAGAAGACCGCGTCGATGCCCCCACGAGCGCGCAATGGGTCGTCGGGAACCCGAAATACGCCCACTAGTTTGCCGTCGCGAAACAATTTTACGCTCGCGACCCGGTCACCGGATCGCGACGACGTGGAGTGTCCATTGACGCGCACCTCGACGTTTACGGTGTCAGCTGATTGCGGTTTGATCGAAATGCTGTCCACTGAGGGGAGTTCCGTTTCGACGCCGATGAGGTTAGGATTCGGCACTGCGGCGCCGTGCAGTAGCTTCCACATCAACTGGGGTTCGTATAGATTCGCCAGGTAGGTCTCAATCGGGAAGGTCTTGCCCGGCGAATCGGGACGCACCCAGTGAAGTACGCCGACATCGTCCATATTGCTTGCATCGAATAGGCCATCGGCGGTGGCAAGCACCCATCCGCCGCCCTCCACGACAACGATCCGCGCTCTCGCCGAACCCGAGATTTCGTCGTAGAGCGTCATCTGGCCGTCGGCGCGCAACAACAGTAAGTTCTTATCGTCGAGACGACGTGCAGTGCGAAGCGGCTCCTCGTCTGTGTACAGGACCACCGTGGATGACGCGTGCTCGCTTTGGGGATTTCGGACGTCGGGCGCCTTGCCGCCGTCGCGGACGACCAGTATCCGATCCGTTTTTTCCCGCGGGTTTGACATGTCTTTAGCGTCGACAGAGAAACGTTGCACCTCAATTCCGGAGTCGGCGCGGAATAGTCGGGGCGATGGCCCCTCGCTGGTGAAAGCTAGAACCTTCTGGTCGCCTTTTGTGAGCGCCACGCCATGAAGATGGGGAATTGAGTGCGTCCATCTAGGCCGTTCACCGTCTTTTGCTGAATATTGCGATAGTTCGCCCGCATCGACGATAAGCACCGTGTCTCCGTCATCCGCGACAGCGGCTTCGGGAAAATCCGAGCCGATTCGCTGAAACGACGCAACGACTCCACCCGTGCGCGCATCTAGGACTTTATAGGTGAATGTCATGCGCCGCTTGACGATTTCGTCTGAGTTCAGTTCTACGCCGAGCAGATAGTTTCCTGAGTTGGAGTAGAAGTTGAAGTCAAGATTCCTGGCATCCTCGAGCAGCACGGTTTCCGCGCCCGACGACAAATCTCGCGATACGAGTCTGTATGAGAGAGTGGAAAGGAGTTGCCCCGCTGCGGGAGGCACTTTGTCCTGTCGTACGTACAAGAGGTTCCATCCATCCGGGCTGAATATCGGAAGCGTGCGGTCGGATCCGTAGTTTGTGAACGACGAGACTTCCCGCCCGTCTGTTCGATCGAACACCGCATAGCTTTTGCGGTTGGTGACGGCCTCCTCAGCCTGACAAAGGAGTTTGCTGAAGTCGTTTGACCATTTCTTCGGGCGGACGCAATCGCCCGATAATTGCACGCGATACGGCATCGGGCCCGGGGATTCCATGAAATAATCGTCGCCGTTCTTTCGGACGAAACTGTCCGCAAAGGGCGGGCTCGTCGATGCCACCTTGTTCTGGCTCTCGACCACCGCATCCGCATCGCCGAAATTCCATTCGAGGAGTGTCCGGCCCCTGGTGACATAGGCGTGCGATTCGTCTTTCACGACGATATCGCCCTCCCCGAACTCAGCGTCGTATTCCGACAGAACCTTCCTGGTTTCGATCGACAATGCTTCCAGCCCATAATTGCCTTTAAGAAGTAGCAATTCCCCTGTCGGAGAAACGGAGAGCCGGTCGTAATCTTTATCGAGCGTTGTTTCACCGGAAATGTCGAGGCTCGGCCAGTTCATAAATCGAAGTAGTCGCCCTTCGAGGACGATCAGGGCGTGTGCGCGCGGCGCAAACACAACCTGATCCGGTATCCCGTCGCTCACTTTCAGGACGGTCACTTTTCCGTCGTCGCCTACGAGGCAGTATGCGGTGCTGATCGTCTTCTGAAGTTTCGACCTGCTATTTTGGCCGTATGCAATGTGGTCGATGTCGTCATTCATCGCATCCCACATTCTCTTGTTGTCGGTTTCGGATATCGCGGCGACCAGCCACCCCGAATCGACGCGGATCGCACTTCCCGTGGGAACGTAATGCTCGGGAAGGTCGATGTATTTTTTTGCACGATCCGGTGAAATCACGACCAGTTGCGCCTTTCGTTGCTCACCAGATAGGAAAACGAGGATACGCCCTTTACCTCTGTCGAGCGCCACCGCTTCATGAGGTTCGTCGAGTATGGTCTGTGCTTCGAAATCCAGAAGATTCGTGTAGCGCAGTTGACGATCCGTTGTGATCCATACATGGTCGCCCGCCGCGTACATGGCCGAGACGGGTTGCTGATCGAACATCTTGAACTGGGTCTTCCGGAGCGACGGGATGGCCACCAAGTATGGGGTCTCGTCTTTCGGCGCCACCAGGATCCGGTTTCTGTGATCTGCCGCGTCGACGCCCGCGACCAGACCATCGCCCGCCAGCAACACACTGCCATTTTGGGCGTTGTAAAGCGCCCAATGGTTGGTTCGTTCGTTGTTCGCCAACAGCATGCCATCGGGGACCATTCGGATCTCGGTCGCTTCGAGATCCTTCATCCATTCCGGCGAGAGCTTACGCATCCACCTGAGATCGTAAGCGCCGATTTTTCTCGGCTCGCCCAATGCATCAAGCGTAGGCTTCGAATTCGTGCGTGGTTCGAGGTAGTACAGAACGAGCGAGCGTGTATCGAGTGCGAGCGCATGTTCCATTGACGGTTCGCTGTCGATAGGAAGCGTGTCCGCAGCCTTGGCGATGCGTCTCCCCGATTTATCGAAAATCTCGACTGAAACTGAGCGGTGAGGTTGCTCGCTGCCGGTGATCGGGGTGGTGAGGATCAAATTTTGTCGATCCTCCGAAACGAAAACCTTCGACGATATCTGGTAATTGCCCGGCAACTTTTCTTCCGCGTATCCGTTTGGCGTGTTCCGTGCGACAAATTGCGCTTCTCGGGCGTTGTTGAAATAAGCCAGTCCCTGTCCATGCACGCAATGCATGACGGGCGATCGAGCCGGGAACCGAGCTTGAACCTCTCCCGTCAACGGATGAAGAAATGCAACGGTCTCCCCATTGAACGTCGCAACAGATGAGTTGTCTGTGGTGAAGCACCACGTTCCAAACGGTGCTGATAGGTCGGTGTGTATCTTGCTGACTACTCGTCCGGACGATGTCTCGTAGAAAGTCAGATTTCCGGAGCTACGCCCTATCTTCCCCATCAACATACCGTTGGGTGAGAATTGTATATTCTCGTAGGGTTCGATTTGCGCGTACAGCTTTGGGCCGGTGGCGGCCACCGTTCCACGAACGAGAAGCGCTATCAAACACAGCACAAGCCAATGAGCGATAGCCACCTTACACCACCGGCACGGGAATGCAGAATTATTGAAAGTCCGAGCAACGGCCGCTGCAAATAACGGAAGCCGCCTTGGAAGCTAAAGCATGTTGCGGTTTACGGTTTATAGGAAACTTTCAGTCTGGTGTCATGTGCGCTGGCACACGTTCCCTCACGAGTTGCGATTCCTAGTCGTCACGCCCATTTTTCATTTAGCTTCAAGTGGATCCATGCCACTAGGTTGCGAATCACTCGATGAGCTCGAAGAGATACGACGGCCGTTTCGCCGGTTCAGGACCGCCGGCCGGGAACGCGAGACTTGCAAGCTACAATTCTGCACACTAGCCGGTAGATAACGCGGCCGTGGAGTCCACGATCCATTTGTCCAATGACCGCTTCGCCTCAGGAACGCGTCTTTGAAGACGGGAGGTGATGACCGGCCGCAACGGGTCGGGCTGCGTCAGCCCGCTATCCAAATTCATCGCCGGAAAGCGGCCAGTGGAGTTCCGCTTCCCGGAAGCGGCCAGTCGGCAGTGCATACTCACGACCCAACTCGGCCGCTTAACCGTCGATACACCAAGCGTCTCTTGATGAGGGTGCATCGGCCAGTCGCTCTCAGTCTCGGGAACGCGTTCTTGCCGGGGAGCCGCCGCAAAGGGCAGAAATATACTTGCTTTCCAACGGTGATTGAGCCGCGCCCCGAAGCGACTCCCGCTGTCATCGGCCAATGCGTAGTCCCAACCCACCCGCTGGTGTTGGGATTGGCCGAACCGCTACGCAGTGCGGCTGATGATGTCGGCCCCGTCAAAGTCGCGTGCCCTTTCAATCCCAGCGGAAATGGATCCGCATCGTGCGGCCCGATCTATAGCCTCTTCCTTTCGCTTTGCCGCTTCTTCGCGTGCGGCGGCCTCTCTTTCCGCTTTTTCCTTCTCCGCCGCTTCGAGCAATTCTTTGACCGAATCGTAGGCGCCACGACATGCGAAATAGACAAGCGGTATCGCGGCGGGCTCAACGCACGCGCCCGCGATAGCTCCGACGCATTCAACTACTGAGGCTGTCGTTTTAGATGTGTCATCTATAGCTTTTCCCGTTTCTTTTGCCACGCGCTTGACCTCGTCGATGGTCTTTCCTTCGTCTATGCAGCTTTGGCTCGAATTCGCGATCTTCTCGAATGACTTGATATTTCCGTCGATATCCGAGGCGATCATTGGCATTCGATAACTGATCGTTCCCCAGTTAATGTTGAGGAAGAAGTCTGGGCACTGACCTGGAGTAGCCCCTTGATTCTCAGGACACGCGGCACCTCTTAAAATAAGAGGGAGTCTTGTGACTGGTCTTAGAATCCTTAACAAAATGAACGAAGGGGCTGTTAACCCTCGATGAATCCTGTTAACCTTTTCATTGTTTCGACGGTG
>NZ_JALQDQ010000055.1:0-6629 GCF_023631105.1 Caballeronia sp. AZ10_KS36
TCGAGCCCCGAATCAGGCGCCCTTCGCTGGCGCCATTACGCCGAAAACACCCGGCTCCTTTACGGCGAAAGGCAACAGCAGGCGGCCGGCCTGAGCTCTTCGATGTGTTCTCCCAGTTCAAGGACCCGAACACGGGGCTTACCTTGCTGGAGATGAATCCGAAGCTGGAGCCCGAAGTAACGCGGATGCGTGACCATGCGACCAAGGAGCAGAACGAACGGGTGGAGCAGGCCCAGCAGGGTGATTATTTCAAGCGCACAGTGGCGGATGAGGATGCAGCGAGCTCAGGCAAGCAGCCCGATATTCAAGACTTCATTCAGCGCATTGGTCCGCTCAATCAGTTCAAGACCGCCACCGCTGCACTCAGCGAATACCGAAGGCTCCAGGGTATGGCTGACAAGGCGCAAGGGGACGCACAAGCGGTCCAGATGGTTGGCAATGGTACGGCATGGGCGCTCGATAAGAAGACCGCTCAGGGGGCTCTAGATGCCGCTCAGCAGGCTGACGTGAACACGCTCATGCAGGTGGCCACGGGACAGACTGGCGGGGACCCTGCATCGCTTCCAGCAGTCCAACAGGCCATTAAGTCCATCACGGATATTACTGGCCGCTCTGGCCGCAGTGACCTAGCGAACAGCAACCTCAAGGCTCTCATTGACGGAACCACGAATGCCATCCCGACTAAGGACGGCGGAGTGTCGGGCCAGTTCCGGTTGGCTGCTGCGCTTTATGGTGGGCTGCCTGACCAGCTCCGCTCCCTGTACTTCGATGAGAAGGCGTCATCCCTCTTCGAAAATTATCAGCGTGACCGGAAGGCCGGGATTGACGAAGCCACGGCCTACGGCAATGCGTACCGGTCTATCTCGCCTGAGGCCATCAAGGCAGCGAAGGAAATCACCAGCGACCCTAAATGGAGGCAGGAGGTTGCCAGCACGGTGGCGAACTTGACCACCAGCCGCTTGCAGCATTGGCCGGTAATTGGCTGGGCTGCGAGTGCTATGGGTTATGGAGGGGCAGTCAACGAGACCGCCGTGGATACATGGGCTCAGCTCGGCCTCAGCAAGTACTACCAGCGGAACCCTAACGCGACTAGGGATGAAGCTGACCGGTACATCCAGAACCGAGTGATGTCCAATTTCGTCTATGACCAGACGAACCGCATCAATGTACAGGTGCCGGAAGGGCAGGCCAGTGAGGCGGCTAAGGATGCCATCAGCGATTACATTGCCAAGGCCAAGGAGCGGTACGGGGTGGAAGATGGGCCGGGGATGCTGACCCGTGCAGCGGATAGCGTGCTAGGGCTGCCGCAGCAGGCTTCCCAGTCCGTTGGTCTCATTTACAGCAAGGATGGCCGCTATCAGCTCGCCATGTTCGTGAACGGGGCTCCTATCCACAAGCTGGAGGATGTGACCTTCGACCAGATCATGCAGCAGCATGGCGCTGAAAAGGTGCTGAGCCAAGATGAGCGGGCAGGCATGGCCGACCTCAAGGCCAAGCTGAGTGCAGGCACCGCGACAACCCAAGACCTCATCGGGAACGCTGCAGTGCTCGCTAAGGCTTCTAACCTGAAGCAGATCAACCCGGAGATGCAAAGCCAGATTGACCGGGTGCGGGAGGCTGCATTCAAGGATGCGACCGGCAAGCTCTTCGATATTCCCAATCCGGGGCCTAATGGGTTCTCTGGGCTGGCGGGGTCTCGCCTTACGGGGCAGGGTTCCAAGATGCAGTTCAGTCAATCCAAGGCGATGCTTGACCAAGGAGACCTTGCATCGGCATTGACGGCAGCCGGGGAGGGGTTGGTTCTCAAGGCCACTCAGGACCCTAACCCCGATGCTGGGGCAAACCTGGGCTTTGGTTATAACCTCAAGGCCAATGCAGCGAACATCTCGGAGGACTTCAGGCGGGCAGGTATTCCCGCTTCGTCCATCGAAGGCATCAAGGCGGGCCGCGTTCAGATCACCCCAGAGCAAGCCACGCGACTCCTTCAGGCTTCCCTTCCGCGTTATACCGAACGAGCACGGCAGGCGGTGGAGGCTGAAGGCCGGGGCTGTGGTCGATTATGACCAAGGGCCAGCAGGCTGCCCTTTCAGACGTTTCGTACCAAGTAGGCGACGTGAAGCAGTTCAGCAAGGCCATGACGGCCCTAGCTGCAGGAGACCATCAGGGATTCAGCGATGCTCTTGCAGTGACCTATAAGGGCTCTGATGGTCAACGCCATGAAGACGTGCGGCGGAACCGTCTGCGTTCTCTGGCGATGAACGGCAGCAGCGCGTTCTCTCAGGGCTTGGCCGAAGCAGCACGCTCCAGCAACTAACCTTCTCAGCATCACCCTCTAGGGCCGCTCTCTCCAGCAATGGACGGGGCGGCTTTTCTTTTTCTATCTCTGGTTTTACTCAAGACATGAACAAACTCAATGATGGCCTTATGGCTATCGAAGGGGCTATGGCTCCGCTCTATTCCCTCATCTCCCGATGCAAGCAAGGCGGAAGCGTGCTGCTCGATAACGGCCAATGGCTGCAGGCGCAGAGCCCCTATGAGATGGCCTCAGTGGTCCGTGAGGGCTCCGCTTCGGCTGTCATCGGGGAGGCTGATGGCTCCCGCTGGGGCTGGGGATTCCCTGGCTGGGAGGCTGAAGAGGTGCGGCTGGCCGTCTATGGGTTCGATGGCGTAGTGGGCGTAGCGCCTTCGCTGTTGTCCCTTGCGGGCTTCGACCGTGAAGCACTGAAGACTCCGATGGCGCTACTGGCACGGCTGGGGCATTGCGGCTTTGCTGTTCACGCTGAGCAGGTGGCGTGATGGCTCTCAACATTCCAGCAGGAGCTACCCCCATTGGCGTGGGCGGCGGTTTGAACATTCCGGGGGCGGTCAGCGGCGGTCTTCAAATTCCCGCAGCATCGGCCGGAACGAGTCCGCAGCAATCCAACCAAGGAGTACCGGCCAATGTTCGACCATGATTCGGAAGTTGGACTGTTGCCTTGGGAGGGCGACGATGAGCTTGCGGAGGCCAAGGAGAAGGCCTTACAGGCTCAACAGGAGGAAGTTGCGCGGGCCGCTAGGGTCCCTAGAGGAATCACCAGAGCAGCCGATAGGCTGCCCCTGAAGGCCCCAGAAGTCAAGCCCGGAGACGCCCCTAGCGTCTCCTCCTCCGACCTCCCTGAGCTCGCCGAATTTGTCCGTACCTTGGGGCGCGTCAATCGCATCTACATCCACAAGGACCTACACAAGGCGGGCTATCTCGTTCGCATTGGCGGGCGGTATGTGGAAGCGGGCAGACGCGGTAAGCGGCAAAGCTACTTCGCAAACGCGACCATCAACGGACGGCATACGCTGTTGGTGACTAAGGCGGGGCAAGGTCTCCTCGGTGAGCTGTTGGTGGGCGGCAAGCTAACACTCCTTACGAAAGGCCATCTCACGGAGCAGGAACGGGAGCAGAGGTCAGCGCAAGTGCGGAAGCTGAGAGCGGCGCGAGCGGAGACCAAGTTCCGTAAGAAGCTGGCTCTGGAAGCAAAGCAGCCGCAAGTGTTGGCTGAGCTCGACGCCAAGATTGAGGACTCCATCGCCCGCCGTGCGTCAGCCCGAGCGCGTATGTCGGCAGCGAGCAAAGCCCAGATGAACCAATACCTGGAATCGAAAGAATAAGGAGCTAGGAAGTGGAAGAGGTAATCAAGGCGGGAGACCAGCATTTCAACTCGCACCGTATCGCCCGCAGTGATTGCCTTTGTGCTTTGGTGCGGGACATCATCAAGGAGTTGGAGCGGCAGGAGGATGCAATCGGGGCCCGTAAGAGGCAACGGAGAAAGCAAGACCAAGAAGTATTCGAGCGCCAGGTGGAATCCCTCGTCTGCTGTGCCGCCTACAGGGAGCTTCAGGAACCCAGTGGATGGGTGACGGTCTCGCGGTCTAAGCAAGTCTTAGGCAGGTACAACCGCTACCAGTCTATGGCGATGGGGAAGAATCTGCCCAAGGTATTAGACGCCCTCAGTGGCCCCGCTATGGGGCTCTTGGAGACCTCCCTGGGGGTGGGCGGATCAATCCGTGTTAGAGGCGTACAAACCACCTACAGGGCTTCTCCTAGGCTTCTCGCTCGGCTATCCCCGCTGGCCCTTTCATGGTCTGACTTTGGGCTGCATCGGGATGAAGAAGTCATTGTGCTGAAGGCCCCGAAGGAGAACCACCGGACGAGGGCTAAGCGAATCCAATACGAGGAGACCGAGCAGACCATCAGCATCCGTGAGGAGATGAGGGCCATCAATGGGTGGCTAGAGTCGGCTGACGTGGACTACCTTGGGGAATCGGAGGATGTTGACGCTACGGACAGGCGCATGCGGCGTACATTCAACAAGGGCAGGTTTGACTTGGGCGGTCGCATGTTCGGAGGCTTCTGGCAGCGACTACATAAGACAGAGCGTCAGGACATCAGGATTGAGGGCGGTGCAGTGAAGGTCCTGGACTTCAGCCATGTCGGACCCCGCATCCTGTATGGGATGGCCGGGGCTGTTCCCTGTGGCGATTCCTATGCCGTGTCTGGGTACGCTGACCATAGGGAGGGAATCAAGAAGGTTTTTGCAGCGATGACCTACGCAGACAAACCTCTGACCTCCTTTCCGAGAGAGACCAAATCCCTGTTTCCCCCTAGGGCCCGCATCGGGGATGTCTGCAGAGCCATTGAGGGGCATCACCCTGAGCTCCGTGGTCTCTTCTATACCGGCATCGGACTGGATGTCATGCATCTGGAAAGTCAGATTATGGTCTCCATCATCCTGGAATTAAAGGACCGGGGGATTGTGGCTCTGCCAATCCACGATGCCGTAGTGGTCAGGGAATGCCATGCGCAGCAGACGGAGACCATCATGCTAGATGTCTTCCGTAGCGTGGCAGGTATTGAGGGGAGGGTGGAGGAGGAGCAGTAGGCGGCAGGAGGAGGGCAGCAGACCATCCAATGCTAGTCCTATGCTCATTGCTAGGTGGGCATTGGGTAGCCTGCTATGTGTATCCCATGGGAGTTATCTGTGTAGTGGTACTAGCACATACACCTCATCTCCCAATCAGTCCGGTCTCTCTCGTATATATCTATGGTTCACCCTACGCTACCTTATGTGGGGCCCGTAAGAATCGACTGGACGCTTCGCTATGATCGAAACCCGCATCCGCCGCCGCCGTCACGAGTTGAAAATCAGCATGATTTCCATGGCTCAAAAGATAGGAGTCAGCCGAAGGCACCTGATACGCATAGAGAACGGCGAGCGGCCTGCTAGTGTGGAGCTTGCCAAGAAGATAGGCAGAGCACTGGGTGTTCCGGTGCGCTACTTGTTTGCGCCGTTCGCACTCGACAAGCGTATGGCTCTTCCCGCGTTTCCCGCTGACCGCGCCCCTCAGAATGCTGGGGAAGATGAGGAAGGGCGGTCGGTCTGGGCCTTGGAGATATCCCTCAGAGACAAGTCAATGGTCCGCTTCGAAGCTCCCGAAGGAGCAGAACATGAGCGCATTATCGGCAAGTTCACAGAGCAAGCCAAGGCGGGAAAAGACAGAAACCCCTTCGTTCATGTTGACGCTGGCCGCTATCTTGTGTTCGTGAACATGGATCATGTGGAGGTCGCGACGTTCAGTCACGAGTCTATCGATGTTCCCGATACTCAAGACGAGGAGGATGCTCGACAAAATGACGATGCTACGAAAGATGACGATGCTTCGCCAGAAGGGCCGAATTACGAGCCTACCTTCCACAAGATGCCCGAACAAGACGGATGGGCCGTGATGAGTTCGGGGTACAAGGAGACGCCCCTAATGCTGGCCAACGAAGACCCTTCCGCTGTGGTCGCCCCCATGGATGCAGCGCGTACCCGTAATGCCTTCTTGCGATTCGCGGAGACTTGGACGGCAGGGGGGAGAATTACGCTCACGAATGGAAGCGAGATGAGCAGCTACTTGGTCGATGCCACAGTGCTGCTGTACGTCCCACTGAACTCCGACTTTGTTCCGAAATGATGCGCCAATGCTGGCGGTTGATGGTATGGTCCGACTGACCGCCGTTCTGTACCACCGGACCGCAAACGTAGCAGAAAAATGGTCGAATAATCAGAGAATTAGGTTGGGATGGGAGTTTCCCTCCGTCTCCGCCAGTGGTAGGAGAAAAGCCCCGCAAGTCGGAAGACTTGTGGGGCTTTTTGTTTAGGAAGGCCGTACGTGGGTTGCGTTAGCCATGCAGTCTAGATGCGCGACCGTCCGCAGCTGTAACCGTCGGCGCTCTTCTGCGCGGCAAGACGGTCGTCCGGACCGGGCTCTTCGCCTGCACGGCAGCCTCTAATTCCAAGCATCACTTCTCCGATGCTGTCATTTCCTTTTAGGGCTATTCCTATAGCGACCGCATAGCCCTTGCGTTGCAATAACCCGCATTTCCATCTTTGCAAGCAATAAGGACAACAAAGGATGAGAGATGCATCCGGCCGCCAGGCCGCGCGCCTCGGCGACAAGACGAATCACGGCGGCGTAGTCATCGAAGCAGCGCCCGATTTTAAGCATTTAGGCATTCCCGTAGCACTCGATCAACACCTAACCGAGTGCCCGAAGTGCGGCGGCACCTTCCCTATCATCGCCACCGGCAAAATGACGCATAAGGGGCGACGTGTCGC
>NZ_JALQDQ010000056.1:0-5134 GCF_023631105.1 Caballeronia sp. AZ10_KS36
AGTGCGGCCGGTTCTTCGGAGCCGGGCAAGCAAAAGTATCAAGAGTCTCACACGAAGTATCAGAGGAAGGTTTATCTGTCGAAAGACGGATTAATCATCGTCAGTACGTTGAGTGAGCGACCGGTTGGTAAGACAACCGAAAACAGTAACAGGGTTTGAACTGAAGAGTTTGATCCTGGCTCAGATTGAACGCTGGCGGCATGCCTTACACATGCAAGTCGGACGGCAGCGCGGGCTTCGGCCTGGCGGCGAGTGGCGAACGGGTGAGTAATACATCGGAACGTGTCCTGTAGTGGGGGATAGCCCGGCGAAAGCCGGATTAATACCGCATACGATCTACGGAGGAAAGCGGGGGATCTTCGGACCTCGCGCTGTAGGGGCGGCCGATGGCAGATTAGCTAGTTGGTGGGGTAAAGGCCTACCAAGGCGACGATCTGTAGCTGGTCTGAGAGGACGACCAGCCACACTGGGACTGAGACACGGCCCAGACTCCTACGGGAGGCAGCAGTGGGGAATTTTGGACAATGGGGGCAACCCTGATCCAGCAATGCCGCGTGTGTGAAGAAGGCCTTCGGGTTGTAAAGCACTTTTGTCCGGAAAGAAAACTTCGTCCCTAATATGGATGGAGGATGACGGTACCGGAAGAATAAGCACCGGCTAACTACGTGCCAGCAGCCGCGGTAATACGTAGGGTGCGAGCGTTAATCGGAATTACTGGGCGTAAAGCGTGCGCAGGCGGTCTGTTAAGACCGATGTGAAATCCCCGGGCTTAACCTGGGAACTGCATTGGTGACTGGCAGGCTTTGAGTGTGGCAGAGGGAGGTAGAATTCCACGTGTAGCAGTGAAATGCGTAGAGATGTGGAGGAATACCGATGGCGAAGGCAGCCTCCTGGGCCAACACTGACGCTCATGCACGAAAGCGTGGGGAGCAAACAGGATTAGATACCCTGGTAGTCCACGCCCTAAACGATGTCAACTAGTTGTTGGGGATTCATTTCCTTAGTAACGTAGCTAACGCGTGAAGTTGACCGCCTGGGGAGTACGGTCGCAAGATTAAAACTCAAAGGAATTGACGGGGACCCGCACAAGCGGTGGATGATGTGGATTAATTCGATGCAACGCGAAAAACCTTACCTACCCTTGACATGGTCGGAATCCTGCTGAGAGGCGGGAGTGCTCGAAAGAGAACCGGCGCACAGGTGCTGCATGGCTGTCGTCAGCTCGTGTCGTGAGATGTTGGGTTAAGTCCCGCAACGAGCGCAACCCTTGTCCTTAGTTGCTACGCAAGAGCACTCTAAGGAGACTGCCGGTGACAAACCGGAGGAAGGTGGGGATGACGTCAAGTCCTCATGGCCCTTATGGGTAGGGCTTCACACGTCATACAATGGTCGGAACAGAGGGTTGCCAAGCCGCGAGGTGGAGCCAATCCCAGAAAACCGATCGTAGTCCGGATCGCAGTCTGCAACTCGACTGCGTGAAGCTGGAATCGCTAGTAATCGCGGATCAGCATGCCGCGGTGAATACGTTCCCGGGTCTTGTACACACCGCCCGTCACACCATGGGAGTGGGTTTTACCAGAAGTGGCTAGTCTAACCGCAAGGAGGACGGTCACCACGGTAGGATTCATGACTGGGGTGAAGTCGTAACAAGGTAGCCGTATCGGAAGGTGCGGCTGGATCACCTCCTTTCTCGAGCTTAAGCGCACGAAGCATTCAGCGCTCACGCTTATCGGCTGTGGTTTAGAAACAGGCTAAGGGTCTGTAGCTCAGTCGGTTAGAGCACCGTCTTGATAAGGCGGGGGTCGTTGGTTCGAATCCAACCAGACCCACCACCCTAACAAGTGCTGACCGAGCTTTAAACTCAAGTCAGGCACACGGGGGATTAGCTCAGCTGGGAGAGCACCTGCTTTGCAAGCAGGGGGTCGTCGGTTCGATCCCGTCATCCTCCACCAATCTTCAATGCACAGCGTTCAAGTGATTTGAGCGTTGCGCATTGGCGATTGCTAGCCAGTTGATGCTGTGGGTATTGCAAGACACCTATCGGCTAAACGTTCTTTAACAATCAGGAAGAAGTAGTAAAGAGATTATCTGAAAGCACTTAGAGATGGGTGTGAGTAGGGTAGTCAGGGTAGTGATTGTATCGAGTATGAAAAGTGATCTTAATTGATGACTTGGAATACGGCACAACGCGAATACTCAGCCTATGACAGAGGTGTCGCGAGACACACTCGTTATAGGGTCAAGCGAACAAGTGCATGTGGTGGATGCCTTGGCGATCACAGGCGATGAAGGACGCGGTAGCCTGCGAAAAGCTTCGGGGAGCTGGCAAACGAGCATTGATCCGAAGATGTCCGAATGGGGAAACCCACTCCGTATGGAGTATCCATAGCTGAATACATAGGCTATGTGAAGCGAACGCGGTGAACTGAAACATCTAAGTAACCGCAGGAAAAGAAATCAACCGAGATTCCCAAAGTAGTGGCGAGCGAAATGGGAAGAGCCTGTACTCTTTATTTGTATTGTTAGCTGAACGCTCTGGAAAGTGCGGCCATAGCAGGTGATAGCCCTGTAAGCGAAAACAGTATGAAAGAACTAGGGGTACGACAAGTAGGGCGGGACACGTGAAATCCTGTCTGAAGATGGGGGGACCATCCTCCAAGGCTAAATACTCGTGATCGACCGATAGTGAACCAGTACCGTGAGGGAAAGGCGAAAAGAACCCCGGGAGGGGAGTGAAATAGATCCTGAAACCGCATGCATACAAACAGTCGGAGCCTGGAAACGGGTGACGGCGTACCTTTTGTATAATGGGTCAGCGACTTACGTTCAGTAGCGAGCTTAACTGATTAAGGCAGGCGTAGCGAAAGCGAGTCCGAATAGGGCGATCAGTTGCTGGGCGTAGACCCGAAACCAAGTGATCTATCCATGGCCAGGTTGAAGGTGCGGTAACACGTACTGGAGGACCGAACCCACTAACGTTGAAAAGTTAGGGGATGAGCTGTGGATAGGGGTGAAAGGCTAAACAAACTTGGAAATAGCTGGTTCTCTCCGAAAACTATTTAGGTAGTGCCTCGTGTCTCACCTTCGGGGGTAGAGCACTGTCATGGTTGTGGGGTCCATTGCGGATTACTACGCCATAGCAAACTCCGAATACCGAAGAGTGCAATCACGGGAGACAGACATCGGGTGCTAACGTCCGGTGTCAAGAGGGAAACAACCCAGACCGCCAGCTAAGGTCCCAAAGATTGGCTAAGTGGGAAACGAAGTGGGAAGGCTAAAACAGTCAGGAGGTTGGCTTAGAAGCAGCCACCCTTTAAAGAAAGCGTAATAGCTCACTGATCGAGTCGTCCTGCGCGGAAGATGTAACGGGGCTCAAGCCAGTCACCGAAGCTGCGGATGCGTGTTTTACACGCATGGTAGGAGAGCGTTCCGTAAGCCTGCGAAGGTGCGTTGAAAAGCGTGCTGGAGGTATCGGAAGTGCGAATGCTGACATGAGTAGCGATAAAGGGGGTGAAAAGCCCCCTCGCCGTAAGCCCAAGGTTTCCTACGCAACGTTCATCGGCGTAGGGTGAGTCGGCCCCTAAGGCGAGGCAGAAATGCGTAGCTGATGGGAAGCAGGTCAATATTCCTGCACCATTGTTAGATGCGATGGGGGGACGGATCGCGGAAGGTTGTCCGGGTGTTGGACGTCCCGGTCGCTGCATTGGAGAAGGTGCTTAGGCAAATCCGGGCACGTAATTCAAGGGTGTGGCGCGAGTGACTTCGGTCACGAAGCAATTGGAAGTGGTTCCAAGAAAAGCCTCTAAGCTTCAGTCTAACGATGACCGTACCGCAAACCGACACAGGTGGGCGAGATGAGTATTCTAAGGCGCTTGAGAGAACTCGGGAGAAGGAACTCGGCAAATTGGTACCGTAACTTCGGGATAAGGTACGCCCTGGTAGCTTGACTGGCCTGCGCCAGGAGGGTGAAAGGGTTGCAATAAACTGGTGGCTGCGACTGTTTAATAAAAACACAGCACTCTGCAAACACGAAAGTGGACGTATAGGGTGTGACGCCTGCCCGGTGCCGGAAGATTAAATGATGGGGTGCAAGCTCTTGATTGAAGTCCCGGTAAACGGCGGCCGTAACTATAACGGTCCTAAGGTAGCGAAATTCCTTGTCGGGTAAGTTCCGACCTGCACGAATGGCGTAACGATGGCCACACTGTCTCCTCCCGAGACTCAGCGAAGTTGAAGTGTTTGTGATGATGCAATCTCCCCGCGGCTAGACGGAAAGACCCCATGAACCTTTACTGTAGCTTTGCATTGGACTTTGAACCGATCTGTGTAGGATAGGTGGGAGGCTATGAAACCGGAACGCCAGTTTCGGTGGAGCCGTCCTTGAAATACCACCCTGGTTTGTTTGAGGTTCTAACCTTGGTCCGTGATCCGGATCGGGGACAGTGCATGGTAGGCAGTTTGACTGGGGCGGTCTCCTCCCAAAGCGTAACGGAGGAGTACGAAGGTACGCTAGGTACGGTCGGAAATCGTGCTGATAGTGCAATGGCATAAGCGTGCTTAACTGCGAGACCGACAAGTCGAGCAGGTGCGAAAGCAGGTCATAGTGATCCGGTGGTTCTGTATGGAAGGGCCATCGCTCAACGGATAAAAGGTACTCTGGGGATAACAGGCTGATACCGCCCAAGAGTTCATATCGACGGCGGTGTTTGGCACCTCGATGTCGGCTCATCTCATCCTGGGGCTGTAGCCGGTCCCAAGGGTATGGCTGTTCGCCATTTAAAGAGGTACGTGAGCTGGGTTTAAAACGTCGTGAGACAGTTTGGTCCCTATCTGCCGTGGGCGTTGGATATTTGAAGGGGGCTGCTCCTAGTACGAGAGGACCGGAGTGGACGAACCTCTGGTGTACCGGTTGTCACGCCAGTGGCATCGCCGGGTAGCTATGTTCGGAAGAGATAACCGCTGAAAGCATCTAAGCGGGAAACTCGCCTTAAGATGAGATATCCCCGGGGCTTCGAGCCCCTTGAAGGGTCGTTCCAGACCAGGACGTTGATAGGTCAGGTGTGTAAGTGCAGTAATGCATTGAGCTAACTGATACTAATTGCCCGTAAGGCTTGATCCTATAACCAGTGTGTCT
>NZ_JALQDQ010000057.1:0-4470 GCF_023631105.1 Caballeronia sp. AZ10_KS36
CAGCTGCGAAGCGCAGCCCGCCAACTCGGCAGAACAACTTTTACGCCGGGACTCGGAATCTAGGGTCCCGGTCAGCTAATTCATTGAACAGGAGCGCAGGATGGACTTCGATAAGTATCGCAAGCAATTTCCGGCCACCCGCAGCTTTCAGCGCTTTACGAGCGAGCAGCGCGCGAACCACGCTGCGAGCCACCGCCTGACCCCGGGCCAGCGTCAAGCTACAGGTGAGCACTACTACACGCACGTGCACGCGCCCGGGCTGGCATTTGGCACGCGCACGCAAGCCGAACGTGCAGGTTTCGAGCGACATCGAAATGAGGATCGAGCCACAGCAACGGACGCGGCAACCCCTCCTATCCACCTGACCTATACGGGGCCGCTGGCAGGGACCACGCTTTGTGGTGCGCCCCGCGGCGACGGCAAGGCACATCACGCGGTTTATGCACCAGTGCAGGTGCCCGCCTACCGGAACCAGTGCTGCCGAGCTTGTCTGGTCACTTTTGCGAAGGCATGGGCAGGGTCTCGCGACAAGCCGGTCTGGGTGACAGAGGCTCTTTCCGCCGAGCCCGACACCGACACGCCTGAGCAGTTTTCCCTCTTTTCTTCCAACGGAGATTCGCATGCAAACTGAACTGGACCTCGCGCCCGCGTCTATCGCTCACTCTGCGATTGATAGCGCACGCCGGACATCAGCCGCCACTGCGCGTGTTGAACGTGTGTTCGCGGCGATGAGCCGAATCATCGACGCGGCGGACAGCCGGCTGCAGCATTACCGTCAGGATTTCTACAAGTACGATCGGGCTTACCTCGAACGAACCAGCGCAAGCGGTACGTACGGCTGGATCGTCCGGGACACTGGGACGCACCTCGTCCAACTCGGACGGCATCCGAAGATGCACGAAGAGCTTGCTGCGGCGCTCAACATTACGGACAACCTCGACTGCTACCTGGTCGACGCGCGGCTTGCGACCGTCACGCAGGTGGATGTGGCTCGAATGCGTGAGCGGATGGGCCAGATGCAGTACACGGTCACCAACGGCGCCGTGATGCGTGGCGAGATCCGTATCGCGTCCATTGACGTTCAGATGACGCCGTGGAGTCACGGCGAATCGCCGAAAGGCATCGTTTGTCTGGAGTCGGCGGGCTCGACACTCAATGCCGACGACCTTATCGCTCTCGTTCAGATTGCGGAATGCGAAGTCGTGCGGAAATCGCAGTCGCTATTCACGGGAACGCGGTCGGTCACTCTCGACGGAAAGGACCTGCATGAGCTGATCGCACAGAGCGCTGGCTAGCACTCGTGCGGAACGGCGCCCGCACCGGCGGGCGCGTTGAACGAATCACAATGAGGACGATGATGGACAGGGCTATCACATCTGACGACGTGCGCGAACTGTTGGCGGCAGGGTACGCGATTGTTGAAGACAACTCGTGCGCCGAGGTGTCGCATGTGACGGTTGCCGATCCGGTGATTTGCCTGTCCGGAGGCAGGCGTTGGACAGAGACGAAGGACATCACACTGCGCACCCGCGCGCAGGTGTCGCGATTCCTGATCGCACGGTCATAACCAGCCAGTCAGCTTCGCGTCGACGGCGCTGCACGTATCCAGCCGGGCCGGGGCAAGCAGCGTTCTCCCGGCGCTGCCGGTCACGCTGCTTGCCAAGCCTCCCGTCCCGGTGAAAAAACGCAGTGACCGCTCCAGGGCTCCGCCCGGCGCGGGCCGCCCAATCCAGTCGCTGCGCTTCGCTACGCGAAAGGGCGCTACCCGCGCGGGCCTTTCGCGCGATCGCACTCACGGCGTTACGCGCCGTTCCCCGTCATCGCCCACCACTGCGACCGTAGCCATCGTCGGCCTGGCGTCAAGGCGTGCGGGGCCGTGTCAGTCGCTTCGCTCCATCCCGCACCTTCCCCGCACTTGCTTCCTTGACACCCGTCCTCCTCAGGCTCCTTGGGTCGCAGGGCGATGAACTCAGGGGAACGGCGGCAACGCTGCAACCCGGTCCAGCGTCCGCCGAAAGGAAACCCTACGAAGGGCTCTGAATCTTGGGGCCCGGTCAGCAAATCAAGGAGCCATGCCATGACCCGACGCGACACGAAATCCCCACTCCACGCCCTGCTTTATATCGAGCAGGGTCAAGGGGTCACCGAAATCGTTGCAGAAATCCAGCGCGCTGTCGTCAGTGCGACTGGATACGAGTTTACGGGCGCAATCGAAATGCGTGCGTTCGTGAATCGGGAACACGCAGCGACTTTCGGTCAGCGTGTCGTGTTGAATAGCGTCAGCGCCGAACTGGACGAGCTTCGCGCTGCTGTGCGCAAGATGGAACGCATGCGCGACCGGATGCGCAGGATCGACAAGGAGCTTGGCGATGCCTCGACGTTTGCCGAGTACGTGCGGCGCGGCTTGCGTGCGGCGGGAGTCGGCATCGTGCATATCGCGCGTGACGCCGCCGGGCGGCCCCGCAATGCGTCGAACTACATCACCGTGCGCGCCGACGACGGCGCATCGGTTCTGGAAGCCGCCGGTCGCCTCGAAGCGATCGCGCTGATGCTCTTTGGCCGTCGCGTGGAGGCAGCATGAAAGCCCAACTGGTTGAGCGCTGGGAAGGCGGCGGCAAGCACGGTCACTACCAGATCGACGTCGAGCGTTTCGAGTCACGCCCGGGTCAGGCATTTTTCAACATCCGCAAATCCCGTTGCGGCCGCGCATACGACACCGCGCTAGCGCGCACCCCGGCCGAGGCACGGCAGCGCATCCAGCACACCGTCGAGTGGGGACTGGCCGTGGGGCCGACGCAATACAAGCGGACTTTCCGCGATGCAAGCCTTGCGCCGGTTGACCGGGACGCCGATCCCGTACTGGCGGCGCAGCCAAACCCGCATGAACAGGCCGCGAAGATCGGGCTCTTTCTGGTCAACCGGACTGGACGGTGCGATGGTCAATGGCGCGGAAAACTGCTAGCCAATGAACAGCGCGCGCTGCTGGGCCGGTATTTCGGGCGCGGGACGCTGATTATCGACGGCGCTCGCGAGCGCGTCCGGTATCAGGCCGAACGTCTCTTCGGCGCGGGACCTGACACGAAGGCCGACCTTGCATGGGCGGACCTGTAAGAGCCACCAGACGGGCACCAGAGCCGGTGCCCGCGACCAACTATCAAGACCATGAACAAAGCAAATTCGTATCACGTGGCCTTACCGGGCAAGTGGCCGCTTCACACGCTGGAACCCGTCCGAAGCGCCCAGATCCGCGTGATGCTGAACACCATCGTGACCGACGCGCCAAGTGTCTGGCGTCGCGCTCCTCGCAGAACGTGGAGCGACATTAGTCGCCTCGTGCTGAGCCAACTGATGACGCTGGATCGGTGTATCCGGAGGCTGGAATACTGGAATCGCCGCTACGACAAATGGCGGTGCGTTTCTTCGCCGTCAATGCCGATCCGGCAATCATTGGTTTCGGTCGGAGAGCCGGTGATGCGCCGTCACCCGCCGTTACTCGCCTTGCGCAAGCACTGCGCGGCACCCAGCGTTCCAATCAGCACACCGTTCAACAGGTGCAGCGATGAGCCAATACACGATTTCCAGACTCAAGACGTTCGATGGGATGCAGGGGCAGGGCTTCAGTCTCACCCTGTTACGCGACGGTAAGACGGTGGCGGAAGTCATCAACAACGCGCGCGGTGGCGCTTTCATTTTCCGCTGGGTCGATATTGGCGCGCGCGCAATCGTCAAGACGGTCGACTTTAGGGACGAACCGTGCGAGTTTGGCGGCACCGTCGAGGAAGCCGCGTTTCACGCATACGTCCTGACGCTGCCGAAGTACAAGCAGGACGAACGACTTGCCTGCCTAACGCCCGACATGGTCGTTGACCAATTGGTGAACGCTGTCCGGTGCGAGCGGCGTCTCAATCGGGCGTTCAAGACAAAAATCGTTTTCATCGAAGCAGGCATCCCGTACACCTATCCGGTTCGTGCTGGTCAGAATGTCGAGCTGGTCATGGGTGCGGTGAAGAAGCATTACCCCAATGCGGTAATGCTCAATCCACTTCCTATCGAAGAGGCGCTTCCGCTCGCGATACGTGCAGGATTTTGAATCCGACCAACGCTCGTACAAGCCCGCCTCTGGCGGGTTTGTTTCTTTGTGGCTTCAACGCGCATCCAGCCGTGCCGCTGCATCCTGCGCGCCGGTCCGCTGCGCAGCCCGTCACGCAAGCTGCGATCTCGCGGCCCGGTGACCGGACGACTCCGCTCTTGGGGCCACGCCGCGTCCGCGGACTTGCCCCGGCGCGAGCCATCCCCTCCAGCCTCGCAGCGCTCCTGACGTCGCGCCGCTCGGATAGCGCGCTCGCCGCGCGGGGCGTCCTGCCTCGTGCGTGAGCTGCTGCTGCCGACACCTACCGTTCCCCTGGTTCGCCGTCCAGTTCCCGCGACCTTAGCTCAGGCCTTTGCCGCGTCAAGGCGCGCGGGGCCGTG
>NZ_JALQDQ010000058.1:0-2730 GCF_023631105.1 Caballeronia sp. AZ10_KS36
AGCGACTGACACGGCCCCGCGCGCCTTGACGCGGCAAAGGCCTGAGCTAAGGTCGCGGGTACTGGACGGCGAACCAGGGGAACGGCAGGTGTCGGCAGCAGCAGCTCACGCACGAGGCAGGACGCCCCGCGCGGCGAGCGCGCTATCCGAGCGGTGCGACGTCAGGAGCGCGGCGAGGCTGGAGGGGATGGCTCGCGCCGGGGCAAGTCCGCGGGACGCGGCGCGGCCCCAAGAGCGGAGTCGTCCGGTCACCGGGCCGCGAGATCGCAGCTTGCGTGACGGGCTGCGCAGCGGACCGGCGCGCAGGGTGCAGCGGCCCGGCTCGATAGCGATGCCCTGCTGCGCATGTGAAAACGCCGGCTCGCGGCCGGCGTCGATGTTTCGTGCGCTGCGTCACGGGGCGGGTTTCGTCTCGCGCTGGTTGATCGTGATCTTTCCGTCCGGCGACAGGCTGAACTCCCCCGGCGCCGCGAACCCTGGCGGGGTCTTGGGCTCGTATATGCGAATCGTCGCAGGCTTGCCGGTAAGCGGCGGCGGCTGGTCTGCGCAGGCAGTCAGCGCGGCACACGCGGTGCACAGTGTGACGCCAACGGCAAAGCGGCAAATCTTTTTCATCGTTCTTGGTCTCCTCGTATTCGGCCACGTCTTGCGACGTGGCCGCGCATCCGTTACAGCTCGAGCGTCAGCAGCACGGTTCTAACGCGCGTGCCGGACTCCTCGAAAGCGCCGTCGGGCAGCTCCTCCCACAGTCCGCCGTGTTCCTCGACCAGCGGCCGCAATTTCTCCTGCTGTCTCGGACCGTTCGCGCAGATCGCGACAAGTCGCCCGCCCGGTTTCAAAAACCCGAGCGCGCGCGAAATATGCGCGATGTCCTGACCGTTTGCAAACGGCGGATTAATGATGATCTTGTCGAACGCGCCCAACTCCGGGCCGCATTCCATGAAATCCGCGTTCAGCACGCGCGCGGCAGGATAGCGTGCCTCAAGCGCGCGCGCGAGCCCCTGGTTGATTTCGACGGCGGTAACCTGGATCTGGGAAAAGTCGATAGCCTCGGAGACAGCCGACAGAATCCGCCCCGTTCCCGCGCTGAATTCTCCGACGTGTTCGCCCGGCTGTATGTCTGCTTCGTCCACCATGCGCCCGGCAGTCTCGGCGGGAGTCGGGAACAGTTGCGGCGCGCTCACAACTTGCACACCTTCGCGCAGCTGGTCGCGCAGCTGTCGAAGCTTCGCGCCTCGGTCGTCGTCCTCCGGCACTTGCGCGGGGCTCGGTTGGATCGTCGCGCTCGGTTCCGCCTGTCGCTCGATTTCGACGGGCGCGGCGCTCGCCGGCGCGGGACGCTCTACGCGTTTCGCGTCGGTAATGAAAACCTGTTTCAGCGCATACCCTGCATCTGAAACAAGCGCGCGGCGCACGCGGTACGCGCCGTGCTCGGCCGTTGCGGCGATCTTGCGGATGCTCTTGCCGTCTTCGTTTCGCTTCTTCCATTCGTCATTGGTCATCTCGACAAAGCCCTCGCCCGGGTAATTGACCAACGGCGCGAGCTTCGCCTTTTGGGCGACTGCGGCCGCGTCGACGGGATCGGGTGCGCGGTAGTCTTTGACCTCTTCAATCGCGACCTTCCACCGGCTGCTCCACGAGACGACGCGCGGCGACGACGTAGTCAGGCTATTGATGCGCCCGCCTGCCTTGTTCACGCGATGCACGACCAGCCATTCATCGCGGACCAGCACACGGCCGCCAACAGCAATGTCGAATTTGTCGGCCGCGATGCCGCCGGCCTCGCCGAGCATCGCGCGCTCGTACGCCAGACGGTTATCGACGTGCGCAATCCAGCGACCATAAAAAGCGATCGTGCGCGCGTGCGCCTTGAGCGCCCTGTCGCGCAACTGCTCGATGTCGGCTCCCTCGGCGCACAGCATCGTGTAAAGCGACGTGACCTGTCCGTCCACCTTGAAATAGAGATGGTCATAGCCAGCAATCGCTTTCGCCTGCTCGTGGGTGAGCTCTGGCTTGCTCCACAGTTTCGTAAATTTTTGCGCGTTGTCGATCTCTTTCTGGTACTTGCGGCGGTCCGACTCCAGCCCCTTGATGCGACGATGGCGAACGTCCGGGCGTTCCTTGTATTTCGCGTGCGCCAGTGCGCCCTTGGCGCGACGCGTCCAGTATTCGGACGTCTCCCACGCGTTCACGGCGCGACGCATCCCGGCCTCGATGCGTTCGGCGTCACGCCGCGCGCGGCGCTCGCTATGGTGGCCAACCAAGATGGGCTGACCGAGCGGGATATGCTCGGTGATGCTCTGGACGTTCGAATACGCTGCATCGCCTTCGCGCGCGCGGTTCTCGCTGTAACCATCGAAGCGGTCCGCGCGTTCCTCGGCGCGGTCGACAAGACTGGTGTCTTCGTCGCCGATCTCGCCGCACAACTCCAGCAGCAGATCCTCGCGGGACGGTGTCCACATCGGCGCCACGAAAAGATCCTGTTTCGGCGCGAATCGGAACCCTTCGCTGCTCACGCGCTGATAAAGCGCCTCGTCGAGGCGGTGCGGCGAGTACAAACGCAGCTTGTTGTCTTCCGGCGAGTAGGTAGCGCTGAAGTTGGACATACAGTTTTCTCCTGACGGGTTGGTAGCTGACCGGGACCCTAGATTCGGAGTCCCGGCGTAAAAGTTGTTCTGCCGAGTTGGCGGGCTGCGCTTCGCAGCTGCCGCCGTTCCCCTGAGTTCGTCG
>NZ_JALQDQ010000059.1:0-2619 GCF_023631105.1 Caballeronia sp. AZ10_KS36
TGTGAACTTTCGCCGCTAAGGAGCCAAACCGT
The DNA here is from genome assembly GCF_023631105.1 of Caballeronia sp. AZ10_KS36. Taxonomy (NCBI): domain Bacteria; kingdom Pseudomonadati; phylum Pseudomonadota; class Betaproteobacteria; order Burkholderiales; family Burkholderiaceae; genus Caballeronia; species Caballeronia sp. AZ10_KS36. The sequence continues at coordinate 33 of NZ_JALQDQ010000059.1, forward strand.
TTTCGGCATAAAGGCGCCGGGGACTTTTCGGCGTTTAGGCGCCACAAGTCTTTCGGCGTATAGGCGCCAGTAGATTTTCGCCATAAAGGCGCCACTGGCGTCTGAGTCGGGCGCTCGAACTTCGCCAACCGCTACCCTCGTGGCACGCATTTGCTCCGGAGGGTGGCTTGAAGAGGAAGTTCGAGATGTACCAATATCGACAGGTTCTGGTGCGAATGCGCCAGGGTGACTCCGACCGGGATATCGACCGCTCGAAGATCATGGGCCGTAAGAAGCTGGCAGCCGTACGGGAGATCGCAACCGAGCGGGGGTGGCTTTCTCCGGACAACGCTCTGCCGGATGACGCGCAGCTTGCTTCAGCGTTCAGCCGAAGGGAGTTCCTGCCTGCGAGCTGTATCTCGTCGGCCGAGCCGTGGCGCGAGCAGATTGCCCAGTGGCACGACGCGGGCGTGCCCGGCACGACGATTCACAGCGCGCTGGTGCGCAACCACGGCTACGCGGGAAGCTACTCATCCGTCTACAGGCTACTTCAGCAATTGAAGGCGGAGCTCACGCCGGATGTACCGATGCGGCTGGAGTTCAAACCTGCAGAAGCCGCGCAGGTTGATTTCGGCGCAGGTCCGACCATCACGGACGCGCACACGGGCGAGGTCCACAAGACGTGGTTCTTCGTGATGACCTTGTGCTGGTCGCGGCATCAATACGTCGAGTTTGTCCGCGACCAGAGCGTCGACACATGGTTGCTATGTCATCGTCACGCCTTCGAATGGTTCAATGGCGTAGTGGGACGCGTCACCATCGATAACCCCAAGTGTGCCATCGTCAAGGCCTGTATCTACGAACCCGAAGTCCAGCGGGCGTATGCGCAATGCGCCGAAGGGTATTCGTTCAAGATCGATCCGTGTCCGCCCAGGGACCCGGCTAAAAAGGGAATTGTCGAATCGGGCGTCAAATACGTGAAGTCGAGCTTCCTTCCTCTTCGCGAATTTCGTGATCTGGACGACGCCAACCGGCAAGCGCAAGCCTGGGTGATGCAAGAGGCCAGCACCCGGACGCATGGCACGACGCGCGAGGTGCCGCTCAAGCGTTTCGAGGATGTCGAACAGGCGCTGTTGCAGCCGCTTCCCGATGTGCCGCCCGAGCTGGCAACCTGGGCGCGCGTGAAGGTCCATCGCGACGCCCATGTGCAATTCGAGCGCGCCTACTATTCCGTGCCGTTCCGGCTTGCCGGTAAAGAGCTGTGGCTCAAGGCAACCGCCACCATGGTGCAGGTTTACTACGAGCACGAACTGTCAGCATCGCATGTCCGCCAGACTGCGCCAGGAACGCGTAGCACGGTGGCCGATCACATGCCGCCAGCAGCACAGGCCTGGCAAATGCACGACACCCAATGGTGCCTGAGAGAAGCGCAGCGTATCGGGCCGTCGTGTTACGCGCTTGTTCACGCGCTCTTCGGCGATCAGGTTCTCATCAAGCTGCGCGCCGTACAGGGCGTGCTGCGCTTCGCTCAGCAGTTCGGCGCGTCCCGCCTGGAGGCGGCCTGCCGTCGAGCGAATCACTTCGGTACGCCAAGCTACAAAGCCGTCAAGCTGATCCTGCAGAAAGGCCTTGATCAGACCTGGCTGTCGACCGAGCCCATTGAATCGGGCGCGAGTACCTACACCCACGGCGGCCGCTTCTGCCGCGATACCCAGACTCTGCTTATCCATTGAACATGAATCCAATTCCCGAACTCACGTCTTCCCTTAAGCAACTGCGACTGTCCGGCATCCTCGACACGCTCGAAGCGCGCAACCGTGAAGCCATCGACCGTAAGCTCGCCTATACCGATTTCCTGACATTGCTCATCCAGGACGAGATCGCACGGCGCGATCATCGAAAGCTCGACGCCCGCATGCGCCGCGCGAACTTCCGTGGCCAGAAGACACTGGAAGGTTTCGACTTCGACCGGCTGCCCAACCTTAATCGCGCCGTCGTCCATGATCTGGCGACCTGCCGCTTCATCGATGAGAAGGTCAGCGTGCTAATCGCCGGTCCGTGTGGAACGGGCAAAAGCCATCTGGCGCAGGCACTGGGCCACTCCGCCGCCCGGCAAGGTCACGATGTCCTGTTCATGACCCAAACCCGGCTTCTCGGCGCGCTACGCAACGCGCAAGCCGTCGGCTCCTACGACCGACGCTTCCAGGCGCTTGCCAAGGTGCCGCTGCTCATCATTGACGACTTTGGACTGAAACCCATGCGCACGCCCGAAGACGAAGACTTCCACGATCTGATTGCCGAGAGGTACGAGCGTACGTCGACCGTCTTAACGAGTAATTTGGATTTTACCGAATGGGGCGACGCGTTCGCGACCAACAAAATGCTCGGTGCCGCAACGCTTGATCGTCTGCGACATGCCGCATACCGCGTCGTGCTCGACGGCGAGAGCTACCGTGTTCCACGCCCGATGCCCGAAAGCAACAAATCAGCACTTGCGAAAGGAGGTAAAAACAAGGATTCTTGATCCCCGTTCGAGCCCCGAATCAGGCGCCCTTCGCTGGCGCCATTACGCCGAAAACACCCGGCTCCTTTACGGCGAAAGGCAACA
>NZ_JALQDQ010000060.1:0-2317 GCF_023631105.1 Caballeronia sp. AZ10_KS36
ACCGAGTGCCCGAAGTGCGGCGGCACCTTCCCTATCATCGCCACCGGCAAAATGACGCATAAGGGGCGACGTGTCGCGTATATCGGCGACTCGACCGCCTGCGGCGCGACGCTGGTAAGGACGTGAGACGATCACCATGTTCGAACCACTCCAAAGCCGCACGCTGAAGGTGAAATGCGAGGCGCTGCCTACATGGGGCGGCGGCGATATTCTTCTGCCACAGCGCGTCAAAGGCGTCGAAACGCTTGGCGAGCTTTTTGAATACCGCGTCGATCTCGCCACCCTCGATAGTGCGACGTTTCGCCTCTACAAGGCTCGTGAGCTTATCAAGCCGGACGATTACATTGGTAAAACGATAAAAATACTGGTCGAATTCGAGGGGAAAGGAACGTTCATTCCGGGTTTGCCCGGTAATCAGGGCGCGGGCAATGTCGGCGCGGGCGTGCGCGCGATCGAGGGGATTATTACCGAAGTCCAGCAGATCGGCAGCGACGAGCGACGCGCGTATTACCAGTTTACGGTTAGGCCGTGGCTCTGGCTTTTGAGCCAGAATAAAGAGAATCGGATATTTCAAAACGTCTCGGTTTTGGAGGCTACCGAGGCCGTCTTAACGGGGACGAAATATAAATTTCCGTGGAAAACCCGGCTGGCTGCGTTCTTGCTCAATAACAACATCTTCCCGAAGCGCGATTATATCCGGCAGTTCTGGCAGAGTGATTACGATTTCCTCATTCAGCTATGGAGCGAATGGGGCATCTATTATCACTTCGATGGCATGACGTTGATGCTATGCGACTCGCCCGGTTCGCACAAAGACCACAAGAACGCATACGACACGATTCTCTTTCATGCGCCCGAAGACAAGCGCATCGACGAAGAGCATATTCATAGCCTGCGCGTGTCGCGTCAAATCACGGCAGGCGACGTCACGCTCAACGACTACGACTACACGCGCTCGAACGGCACGTTCTTGGTCAACCGGTCGCAATACAGCAAGTCATCGTTCGACAACATCAAACAATATCACTGGGGCGACTATACGCAACCGCTCGCGGGCGCGATGGGGCTAGACGGCCAGCCGAACGACTTTCGCAACGAGGGCGAATATCTCGCATGGGTGCGCGTCGAGTCGATGCGTTGCGAAGGCTTGCGCGCCTATGGCTCGGCCAACGCGCGCGGCATGATGACGGGCAGACGGTTCCGGCTGGAAGGTCATCCGCAACCCGAGGTCAACCGTGAATATCTCGTTGTCTCCACGTCCATCGACGTGCGGAACCCGGACGAGCTTACCGCCACATCGGGCAGCGATGCGCAGTACCACTGCAAGACGGATTTCGTCGTGCAGCCCGCAAATGCTTTCTTCAAGCTCAAGCCCAAAGACAAACCGCGCGCCTACCCGGAAACGGGCGTTGTGACGGGGCCGGAGAAGCAACCGATATGGCTCGACGCCTACGGGCGCATCCGCTGTCAATTCAAGTGGGACCGGCTCGGCAACAACGACCAGAATTCGAGTTGCTGGCTGCGCGTGTCGCTGCCGTGGCACGGCGGGCCTCACAGCCTGGTCTCGGTGCCGCGTGTCGGCGACGAGATCACCGTTGGCTATCACGAAGGCGACCCAGACAAGCCGTTCGTGATGGCGAGCAAGGTGAACGAGTTCAATCCGCCGCCGTTCAGGCTGCCGAAAAACATGGCGCTTACGGGGCTGGTGAGTCACGCGTTTGAAGGTCAAGGGCACAACGTTGTTGTGACAGACGACACGCCCGGTAAGCAGCAGGTACAGGTGGCGAGCGATCAGGCAAATTCGCGGCTTGTGCTCGGCTACAACACGCGCATCACATACGGCGACGGACGCCAGCAGGCGCGCGGCCTCGGCTGGGAGTTGGCGACGGATGCGTGGGGCGTGCTGCGCGCAAATCAGGGCATGCTCGTTACCACCGAGACGCGCGACGGGGCCACCGCCCCGGCGAGGGATTTAGGCGAGACCGTCGCACGGCTCACGCAGGCGCGCGACATCCACGAAAGCATGGCGGAACTTGCGCAGCAGCACGGCGCGCAGGACGCGAGCGGCAACCAGTCGGACGTTGCGAGGTCGATCAAAGCGGCGAATGACGACCTACGCGGTAACGGCACGGCCAACATGGATAGAGGCGAGTTCCCCGAGTTCGCCGCGCCGCATCTGACCTTGGCGAGTCCGGCCGGCATTCAAGCGACGACGGCGGGCAGTACGCACCTTGCGAGCGATCAAGATTTCGCAGTGACGGCGGCGGGAAACGTCAGCTTTGCGGCGGCGCGCTCATTCTTCGCGAGTGTCATGAAT
>NZ_JALQDQ010000061.1:0-2037 GCF_023631105.1 Caballeronia sp. AZ10_KS36
CAGCTGCGAAGCGCAGCCCGCCAACTCGGCAGAACAACTTTTACGCCGGGACTCGGAATCTAGGGTCCCGGTCAGCTTTCAACCTTTGGAGATTGCAATGCCTTCACCAGCAGCCCAGCCCATCGACCCAACCACGCTTTCGCGCAAGCAGAAGCTCGCGATCATCTATCGCCACACGCACCGCGACTTCAAGGGCCCCGCCGGTCCGCAGTGGGGCGAGCATGCAGGCGAGAAAACCATCGTGGTGAACGAACAGGGCGCGTCAGTGCTGACACTGCTCGAAACGCTCAGCGATGAACAGATCGCGAACCTGCTGCCGTATGCGCTGAAGAAGGAAAGCGAGCGACTGGCCGCAAAAGCGGGGCAGCAATGAACGCGCAGGCTTTGCACATCACGGTTCACGAGCACGGCAACGCCGTGTTCCGCTACCGCATGAAAACCACTGGTTCATCGAGCGAGCGCTACGGCGCATGTGAGGTCTGCAACCAGCACGCGAGCGAAGTATTTCATCTCACGTCGGCGATGCTTTATGACCGGAAAAGCGCCGGCGGCGGCTTCGGCTGGACGCCCTATCACTGCCTCAGCTTGTTCGGACATCGCGAATGTCTGGAGGCGCGGCGCATCGGCCAGCCGGTCATGACGCTGGACGCAGACACGAACGATGCGAATTTCCGCGCTGTCATCAATGGTCGCGACGTGCTGATTGGTCGCGACTGCGAGGGCTTCAAGGTCTACATCGCGGACAGTTACGAAGCGTTGCGTCCGAGCCTGTTGGACGCGTACCGCTTCGCGCAGCATGCGGCGCATCACCCCGAGCGCCGCCGCCCCGTCACGGCCTTCGACTAATCCAGACAACGGGCCGAACGATCGGCCCGAAAGGAACATCATGACTTTTGCTCACGATAGCGCGTCCCAGCACACTGCGGCCGGACCAATGAACATGTGCGATCGCCCACTGGCTGCAGAGGGACTACGGTCCTATCGCTGCAAGGGCGCATTTGGCTGGATCATGATAGGCGCGACGGACGATGACGACGCGTTCCGGGAGGCGCTGCGATCGAGTGATACCGCGAAGCGCGAGACGTTGCAGCGCTGGGACGGCCTCGGGTACGTTGACGTCACGCCGAGGCCTTCGACAGTCGGCGCGGATGCCGCGAAGCGACTGCATGCGCGCCAGTGTCATTACGATCGGCTGCACCATATGAAGCGTGTGCGCGAGTTGATGACGATGGAACTCGACAGCGAGCAAGTGCGTATGTTGCACGCGAGCCGCGCGATTCTGAACGGCGAAGCGCCGGGCACGCGATCGGTTGATCTATCCGACGCAGCTTATCTGGCTGAACTGGACGCGTTCGAACGAGAGGAAGGCGAGCGACGCAGCAAACCCTACTGGGAGCCGGACTGGTCCCTGGAGAGCCAGATCGACAAGGCGTCGAGCGTCGCGGACGCGATGGACCGCTATTACAAGCACGATCGACTCAACCGGCCAGGAGGCACGCGCGAGCGCCTGATTTCGGACCGGGAGATGGAACTCAAAGAAAAGCGCTTCGCATGCGTCGCCAGTCACCACGACTCAGTTAATGGCCGGGTCGTCTATCTGCGATCAATGGGGGACGGCCTGAGCGTCTGGTCCTCGCTCGTGCGCTGACCCACGCCCACCCAAACGCCGGCCGCGAGCCGGCGTTTTCACGTTCGCCGCAGGGCGTCGCTATCGAGCCGTGCCGCTGCACCCTGCGCGCCGGTCCGCTGCGCAGCCCGTCACGCAAGCTGCGATATCGCGGCCCGGTGACCGGACGACTCCGCTCTTGGGGCCACGCCGCGTCCCGCGGACTTGCCCCGGCGCGAGCCATCCCCTCCAGCCTCGCAGCGCTCCTGACGTCGCACCGCTCGGATAGCGCGCTCGCCGCGCGGGGCGTCCTGCCTCGTGCGTGAGCTGCTGCTGCCGACACCCACCGTTCCCCTGGTTCGCCGTCCAGTACCCGCGACCTTAGCTCAGGCCTTTGCCGCGTCAAGGCGCGCGGGGCCGTGTCAGTCGCT
>NZ_JALQDQ010000062.1:0-1980 GCF_023631105.1 Caballeronia sp. AZ10_KS36
CACCGTCGAAACAATGAAAAGGTTAACAGGATTCATCGAGGGTTAACAGCCCCTTCGTTCATTTTGTTAAGGATTCTTAGTGACCATGCAGGTGTTGCTAGGGGTGTTGACCGGCACCTTGGGGGTGATCTTTGCGACGCCACTAACGGCTGCCGCAATAGTCTTAGTCAACAAGCTATATGTAGAAGACGTGGTCGAGCACCGTGACACCCGAAACCAGCGATAGCGGCGATTATTCACTTGTGAAGTAACCATGCTCGCTCAGGAGTCGCCGGTTCGTCTCGCTATCGTTTGATCGACGCCATAGAAAGAGTCGAAGCACGCTACGGTCTGTCGACGGCCATCAGCGCGAAGTCACTCACATGATGATACATATCGAACGACGCTTTACTTCGGCGGACCCTGAAAATCGACCGGCGTCCCATCTTGATCGACCGGCCGCGCCATTAGCTCAACAAACGCCTTCGCACCCTCGCTTAGCGGAATCAGCGCCTTCCAGAGCGTTTCATCAGTAAGCATTTGGAATGCCGTCCCGACGCCGGGCGAGACGTTGGCCGCCCGCGTCTGCTCGCTTTCGATCATTATGCGATCGACTGCGACCAGTAGCGCCCGAACGATTTTCTCGAAGTGTTCAGGGGGCACGTCCGACAGCAGTCGAAGCAAAAGCGCCGCGTTACGACAGGAGTTCAGGGCGCCGGCCTCGCTATCCACTGGCTTAGAGTACGACATTTGATCTCCTTCCATTCCTTCCGGTCAGCGACATGCCGCCCGTTCGCGGATGCAATGCGCAAACTTGGCATTCTTTCCGCCCCGCAGTCAGCACAAAACTAAGTAAGCGGCAGCAATTGGTGCGCCTAGCGGCGCATCCGCAACACACAGGCCACCCTGATAGCCGGACGATCGAACGTGTGGAGGAAGAGCCGCTTAGTGACGGCCGAACGTTGTAGTCGCAGCTAGCGCTACAAGCATCACGCTGTGCTACTTATGATGCCGGTGCATGAGCGCGCCAACGCCGAGAACGATCCGGCGCCAAACGAAAGACGGTTGCATATGTTACAGCCCGCCCCGTCTCATTAGCAGTCTTCAGATTAGCGATGCCACTTCACGAGTCAGTCGGTGCAAAGTAGCGGCAACAACAACAGCCGTGCGACGACGCACCGCGAGAGAGTTCTTGGTTCCCTGCGACGCAAGGTCACATTTCACCGCGGCCCGCTGCGGGCCGATGCAACGCGGAACACGATTCGAGGTTCCAACGGCTCCGCAAGCGAGCCGAGGGTCGAAGCCACGCCTCTTCAGTCTTAGGTAACGACGCGACCGCTGCCGTCGCTCTTGCCCCGGATCGGCACAACTTATCGCGACTCGCTCCCGATATTGCACATCGATCGTTTTTGGAAGTCATTTGCCACGAAAAGGTGCGGAAGGTCTAGCGGCAGCAGCGAACCCCTATCCTGATTGCGGACCAATACGAAGCCGAGGAATTAACCGCCGATAGAGGTACGGGGTCTTGAGTAGCAACTCACTACCAACGCGCGTGCTATGCATGTCACAGTATGCTATTTTTTCAACGTCATTGAAAAATATCGTAAGTCCTCGTTGCTGCTGATAACCGCGATGGTGGGATGGTGGTTCCCTTTGACTTGCCCAAGGACCCTGCAGGCGGCAGAAGCCAGCACCATGTCCATAGCCTGTATCGGCATGCTCGTTGCATTACTTCGCGTTGCGCTGCGCACCAAGCCTTAGCGTCAATGCGCGGTTATCTGGGCTTTGGCTATGACGGAGAGCAGATATGGCCACCACTGTCGGCGACTTCCTAGTCGATCGCCTCTACGCTTGGGGCGTGCGCCGCATATACGGCTATCCCGGCGACGGCATCAACGGCGTCTTCGGCGCGCTGAACCGCGCGAACGGAAAGATCGAATTCATTCAGGCGCGCCACGAGGAAATGGCCGCCTTCATGGCCTCCGCGCACGCGAAGTTCAC
>NZ_JALQDQ010000063.1:0-1861 GCF_023631105.1 Caballeronia sp. AZ10_KS36
CCACGAGGCCTTCATGAAAATCGCTTGCTGCATCATATGCTGGCGACACCTGCAAAAGTCATTCTGTTAACGCCTCTAAGAGCGCCGGCGGCATTTCAAGCATGCGCTTTTGCAAAAATGGCGTTAGAGCATAACTTTCCACTGCCTGTATAGCTGCGTACAGCAGAAGGACGTACATCGCCTTCTCTGGACCAGCGGCCAGCCCAATAAGGACAGCCGGAATAACCGAAGCGATTGGACCGAAGTTGGGGATGAACGAGAGGGACGCAGCAAGAACCCCGAGAACCAAAGCAAGGTCGATATTCAGCAGCATGAGACCGATCGTCGTCAAGAGGCCGATCACCGCCATGGCCGTCAGTTTAGCGACAAGCCAATGCCGTAGTGCGGCCGCCGTTGCCTTAAGCACCTCATGGGTCCGTGACCGCTTGCTTTTCGGGATAAGCCGAAGGAAGCCGTTGATATAGATGGAGGGATTCAGCGCAAGAAAGAGCCCGACGAACAGTATGAAAACCGCGTTCCCCAATGCGCCGAATGTCGACGAAAACACGCCGAAGAAGCGCTGAATGCCCGACTTCCCGTCCGGAAGAAGCTGACGCAGGTGGTCAGTACTTCGCCAAATGCTGGACGCCCACTCGTAGTGCATCAATTCACGTTTGACGCTTGCCAATGCAGATGGCAGCCGATTAGCCAATTCGTTAGCTTGATCGCCTACGTCGGGAGCGACTAGCCAGACCATCAGGACCCCAGTGACGAGCGGCACGAGGACGGCAACGCCTAACGACAACTTATCGCTCATGCCGCTTCTTCGATGCAGCCAGTCAGTCACGCCTCGCAACAGGACAGCCAGGAGGAGGCCGCCGAACACCAGTAAGAAGACGTCTGATGCCGCAACGACTAACACCACCAGCGATATCACAGACGCGTAGACGGTTGATTGGATCAATGCAGCTCGCGCGACGGACTTGCTGTCCAATTCTCGGCTCCCAACGGTATGTCGATAGCGATACGAAGACTTATGCTCGTGAGATTAAGCTACCTTTTTCGCACCGGCGCAATCCCCGGTGAGTGGCAAATTTCTGCGTCCCGGCCGAACGGTTTTCACATTGACATGCGAGGCTTTATTCTGTCACATGGTGCCACATCCTTCGGACTGTTTCCCGCGCGGTCCCGGCCGGTTCGATGTGCTCGATCGCGCCCTGAGACCATTCTCGCCGAGAGCGGCGAGACGCTCGGCTTACCGCCAGGGGAGCTACTTATGGCAACTCGGGCGCGTCTGTAGCGACAGTTCGGAACAACACCGCGCGGAAGAACGGCCACGGCAGCAAGCTATTTAATAGGGCGGTGCACAAATACATCGACGCCGACCTGCGCAACTCGAGCCCACTAAGCGGCGTGTGTAGCGCGCACTGGCCTCGCGAGAGCGCTCAGCAAACCAACTGCGGCTTCATCGCATGAGGTTAGTGGCGCAAGGCAGTGACTGTGGAATTCGCCATGCTAGACAGAGGATCGCATCACGGATTTGGTGGCTAGTCGTCGACCGTCAGAAAAATACTAAGGGGTGACGTTGGTAAGGCATTCAATCGATACGCCGCAACGCTGGCGGAACTTGCTGCCACGTTGCACGCGTGTGATCCTCGCCGTCACTACGATGGCCGGCTCGCCGCCGGCATTAGCCATGTACGCCGTCGACATTGACGCTCCGCAAAGTATTCGCAAGGTCCTCGAGAAAAACCTCGACCTCGCGCGTTTTTCGAAGCGCGACGACGTCAGCGACGACCAGTTCGAGTTCCTCGTCACCGCCACGCCGAAAGACGTGCGCGATCTCGTCGCGACCGAGGGCTATTTCACGCCGGTCGTGCGC
>NZ_JALQDQ010000064.1:0-1673 GCF_023631105.1 Caballeronia sp. AZ10_KS36
CCGCGTGCGTGCGCATATGGTCGAGGGCACCTGGGCAGATATATCGGTCGGCTCGGGCAAGGTTACGACGCGTGAAGTGGAGGGACAGCTTTCGACGCTGGCGCGCGACGCGGGAAAGGCTGCACATCCGCCAGCGACAATTGCTGACTATCAACATGTCGAGGGGTGGCCGGATCTGTCGAAAGGTGGCGCTCACGTCAAGGTCGATAGGCAGACACAAGAGGCTGCCTACGAGACGATCGAATCTTTCAGTCGCGACAGACCCATCGAAGCGGTCACACTGACGCCCGGGAGATATGATTTGGCGCGAGTGCTGGATAACACGACTCGCACCACGCAGTCTGGATACAAGCTAAAGGGTACCGTTAGCACAAGCACCAAACGCGCGAAGTGCTGGCTGCCGCACATGGCGAAGAACGGACGGGAATGGCGCGAGGATTGGGCTGTCAAGATGGATTGGAGCCATAACGGTGCGTATATCACATTGAATCATATTCCTACGCGCGCCGAGCTTGTCGAAATGGGCGTGGAGAATATTCCGGCTGACTGGAACGGACTGAGAGTGTGGAGCGGTATGGTATCAAGCCAGTATGACGAGATATTGGGGCGTTGGCTTGAGGGCGGCGCGACGCAATACGTCATTGACTTCGCCGATCCTTATAACAAGGTTTTGGAGAACTACGTGAAAAGTCTAATGGCGATGCCGACGAACTGGAAGGATGTAATTTTTTCTCCGGCTGAACGGGCGGCGGTTCGCGACCTGGGCAAGGATCAAATCCTGCCCAAGACAGTCCCGCAGGGCTATACGAATCGCGCGCCAGCGGTTGCAGGTCACGCACTGCCCGGTGGTCGCGACAGCGCACAACCGCAACATTGAGGAGTATCGACATGTCCGCCTTCCTGTATGTTGCAGGCAAAAACGACGATGAGGCCCGCGACCGCGCGTTCTACTTGCTTAGGAAATACACGAGCGCCACTCTGTTGCGGCACGCAATTGACCTGTATCGTGAATTCCTGCGTGACTTCGAACGCGAAATTAAGGGGCCCGAAGTCGGTATTGACTATAGCGATGATCTTGTTCGGTTCATGCGTTTTCTGCGGCCGATGGAACTTGCCGAACCGTTGGTAGCGGACTCAAAAAGGCGCAGGGAAGCATTTGATTTACTCTACGATGCACTTGCTTTTAGCGGCTATATATGGGGCCGACGTTATGAGGAACTTGGAGGGGCCGATCCGGACGACCTGTTCTATAAATTTGGTTATCGAGAATCCCCGGATGAATCGATTGGAATCTTTGGCAAGGCGAACTCTTCGGGCGAGGTTTTTTCCCTATTTTTTGGCACGCTTAATAAGAAGGGGAAGATTTATTTTGAAGATCCTCGTCGAGTCGGTCCAAAAGCGAAATCAGCGATGCGCTGGACTTATGACGACATATTCTTCGATGAACTGGCTTTTAATGGAGTACCCCCCATACACTTCCCCGCACAACTCAGCAATTGCCCGCCGCCTAACAAAGACACTGCGGGCGAGGTGTGGAGCGGTCGTCAGATACCTGTGACGGGTATTTGGGAACCTTGGTCCATTGATCCTAAGATCGGCGTTCGTTGTCCTAATTACTATCTTGCTGGGGATATCGCCAGCCAGTACCAGTTCGAAGGCACCGACACGCTAGA
>NZ_JALQDQ010000065.1:0-1469 GCF_023631105.1 Caballeronia sp. AZ10_KS36
ACGCGCTCGGCCAAATCCGCGATCTTGCCGACGCCCTCTTCCAGGAGCTTCGAGGTGCGGAACACGCCCGCGTGCGACTGCATCGTCGCGCGGATGTCGTTGGCGATGTGCTGCGTGTATTCGCCCGAACTCGACTTCTCCAGCACCGCGAGGCGTTCCATCGCGAAGTCGGCAGCGTCCGCCGGCAGCGGCTTGTGCTCCTTCATCTCGGTCGCGTGCTTGATGATGTGATTGCCCGCCGCGCGGCCGAAGACGACGAGGTCGAGCAGCGAGTTCGTGCCCAGACGGTTCGCGCCGTGCACCGACACGCACGAGCATTCGCCGACCGCGTAGAAGCCGTTGACCGGATCGTCGTAGCCCTTCGCCGTGCCGACCACTTGCCCGTGCATGTTCGTCGGAATACCGCCCATCTGATAGTGGATGGTCGGCACCACGGGAATCGGCTCCTTGATGCAGTCCACGTTGGCGAACTTCAGCGCGATCTCGCGGATCGACGGCAGACGCTTCATGATCGTCTCGGCGCCGATATGCGAGAGGTCCAGCAGCACGTGGTCCTTGTTCGGGCCGACGCCGCGTCCTTCCTTGATCTCCTGGTCCATCGAGCGCGAGACGAAGTCGCGCGGCGCGAGGTCCTTGAGCGTCGGCGCATAACGTTCCATGAAGCGGTCGCCGTTCGCGTTACGCAGAATGCCGCCTTCGCCGCGCACGCCTTCGGTGATCAGCACGCCCGCGCCCGCGACGCCCGTCGGGTGGAACTGCCAGAACTCCATGTCCTGCAGCGCGATGCCCGAGCGCGCGGCCATGCCGAGACCATCGCCCGTATTGATGAACGCATTGGTCGATGCCGCGAAGATGCGACCCGCCCCGCCCGTGGCGAACAACGTGGTCTTGCCTTCGAGGATATAGACGTCGCCCGTTTCCATTTCGAGCGCGGTCACGCCGAGCACGTCGCCGTCGGCGTCGCGGATCAGGTCCAGCGCCATCCATTCGACGAAGAAGTGCGTCTTGGCCGCGACGTTCTGCTGATACAGCGTGTGCAGCAACGCGTGACCCGTGCGGTCAGCCGCCGCGCACGCGCGTTGCACAGGCTTCTCGCCGTAGTTCGCGGTATGGCCGCCGAACGGGCGTTGATAGATGGTGCCGTCCGGATTGCGGTCGAACGGCATGCCCATGTGTTCGAGTTCGTAGACCGCATTAGGCGCTTCGCGGCACATGAACTCAATGGCGTCCTGGTCGCCGAGCCAGTCCGAGCCCTTGATCGTGTCGTAGAAGTGGTAGTGCCAGTTGTCTTCGCTCATGTTGCCGAGCGATGCGCCGATGCCGCCTTGCGCGGCCACCGTATGCGAGCGCGTCGGGAACACCTTGGAGAGCACCGCGACGGACAGGCCCGCACGCGCGAGCTGCAGCGACGCGCGCATGCCCGAGCCGCCCGCGCCCACGATCACCACGTCGAAGCGCCGACGCGGCAA
>NZ_JALQDQ010000066.1:0-1114 GCF_023631105.1 Caballeronia sp. AZ10_KS36
CGCGTGAACTCGCGCGGCGGCGCGGACCGCAGGCCGTGCGCACGCTGCCGCGGCTTTCGGAATCGGCGGCGCGCGTGGCTCAGCGGCAGGTGCCGACGCCGCAGCAGGCGGTGCAGGTGCTGCGCCGTGGTCTGCCGCGAGCGGCGCAGCGGCTCACCCAGCACCCCGGCATGGTGCGCCGCCTCACGCGGTCGCCGGGAGCGAGGCCGTCATCCGCCGGTCCGCTCGCGCGCCCCCGCTCGCTCGGACGCGGCCTGCCCGGCGTCGGTCGCGGGCGGGCCCGAACCATCCGGATCAGCGGGCCGGCCACGCTGACCATCACCCCGCGCTGAGCGTTGTCGAACAAGGAGCACATCATGGATCGCTTCGAAACCGATGTAATGGACGATTTGATGTACGAAGCCGCCGAAGGCCCGTCGCATCATTCGATGGACGCCTACGACGAGGGCGACGAAGACGGCTACGACGAAGGCGACTTCGGCGACGAGGGCGACGATGAGTTCCTCGGCCGCGTCGCCGGACACGCGGCCGGTGCGTTCGACAACTCCGACGAATCGGACGACGAGTTCCAGATGGCCGACGAAGGCGACGAATTCGACGAGTCGGACGAGTTCGACGAATTCGACGCGACAGACGAACTCGACGCGATGGAAGACGCCGTCGCCGATGCGCTCGACGCCGGCGACAGCGACGAGTTCTTCAAGCGGCTCGGGCGGATCGCGCGCAGTGTCGGGCGCGGCATCGGCAGCGTGGCGCGCACCGTCGCGCCGATCGCGAGCATGATCCCGCTGCCGCAGGCGCAGCTGATCGGCCGTATCGCCAATGTCGCCGGGAGGATGCTCGCGGACGGCGCGGACGAGTTCGAGCTGTTCGACGAAATGGTCGATGCGCTCGACGAGGACGAACTCGATGCCGCCGCGCCCGTGCTCGCCGGCATGGTCGTTCGGCGCGCGCTGCCCGCCGTCTGTCTCTTATACACATCTCCGAGCCCACGAGACTATGATGGCCATCTGGTTTGCCGTCTTCTGCTTGTAAATTGGGGGGGGGGGGGGGGGGGGGGGGGGGGGGGGGGGGGGGGGGGGGGGGGGGGGGGGGGGGGGGGGGGGGGGGGGGG
>NZ_JALQDQ010000067.1:0-1014 GCF_023631105.1 Caballeronia sp. AZ10_KS36
CTTCACGCGTCGTAACCTTGCCCGAGCCGACCGATATATCTGCCCAGGTGCCCTCGACCATATGCGCACGCACGCGGGCAAGGCACGCATTCAAATCCCGCAGCGCCTGTGGAATCATCCGGTTGGCTGCGCTGCGGATCGGCTGAAGTTTCGCAGGCAAGCCCGATAGATACGTGATAACACGCGAAGGCACCACGCTCCCCATGTTACGCACGATGTACTGGCAAGCACCCGATAAGCGGTCCAGCGCCTCAGTCAGTCCGGCCAGAACCTTGTCCTGGTATGCAGTGAAGTCGAGCTTGCGCAGCCATTCATACGCGTTACCGTGACACATCCGATTCACGAACCGGACGATCTCTTCGGCCAGCTTCGCCAGGTCTTCGGCTTCCTCCACTGCACGGATCACCAGCTTTCCGACTCCCTTGAGGATGCCGCCAAACAGCGGGACGATGACAATGAGGCAAAGAACCAGTCTGATCCAGGTCCATTTGTCCTCCACCGCCTTCGGATCGTCAGCCATACGCATGACGATCGCGATGGTATCGCGGGCCGCCGTTCCTTCACCCAGCACGGGGAACATGCTGATTACTGCATCGAAGAAAATCTGGCCCGTCGTCTGCTGTTTGCCGAATTCTCCCTTCAATGCGCCGCCGATCCAGCCACCTACAGCGGCAGCATTGGCCCATATCAGTTTTCCCGTCTCGATTGCCCCAATGCGGCTTTCTGCGGGGTTGCTTACCGTGATGTCACTCATACTCCACCGTTGTTCTGCTTTTCTGCGGATGCCCTGAAATCGCTCTCGCCCCAGCGCGACTTGTAGCCGGGGTTAGGGTCATTGGCCTTGACCTGCAACGGACGCGCGTCCGGCCCAATCTCGATTTGGCCGCTACCCACAGGTGCGCCGCTCAGATCAGCATGGCCAGCACTGTCTAGCGTGCCGCCATAGCGTTTGCCATCGTCGTAGTGAATCTGGAACTTCGCGCCCTGAACCGGTTCGTCGTCGTGATACAGATG
>NZ_JALQDQ010000068.1:0-894 GCF_023631105.1 Caballeronia sp. AZ10_KS36
GGGGTCTAGCATGGCTGAAGCCGTAAAAAAACCAAGGCCCGAGTACCGGAACATCGGGCTTGGACAGATCGCGAAGTATCGCTTGCCGTGGGCGGGCAAGGTGTCCATTCTGCATCGCATCAGCGGTCTGTTGCTCTTCATCGCGCTGCCCTTTCTGCTGTATCTGCTCGACCAGAGCCTCACGTCCGAGATCAGCTTCGACGCGTTCAAGGGCTTTCTCGCGCACCCCATCGTCAAGATCATCACGCTCGTGCTGTCGTGGGCGTATCTGCATCACTTCTGCGCGGGTATCCGCTTTCTCGTGCTCGACATGCACGTCGCGGTGAACAAGGAAGGCGGACGGCAGACCGCCATCGCGGTGCTGGTCGTGTCGCTCGTGCTGACGCTTGTCGTCGCGCTAAAACTTTTCGGAGCCTTCTAACATGGGAACGCAAAACCGGGTCGGCCCGAAGCGCCTCGTCGTGGGCGCGCATTACGGCACAGGCGAATGGCTCGCGCAACGCGTGACGGCCGTCGCCGTGGCGGTGTACACGCTCTTGCTGCTCGTGCTCTTTTTCGGCGCGCATAACTTCTCTTACGAAGGCTGGGCCGGCATCTTCGCGATGCAGTGGATGAAGCTCGCCACCTTCGTCGCCTTGCTCTCGCTCTTCTATCACGCGTGGGTCGGCATGCGCGACATCTGGATGGATTACGTGAAGCCCGTCGGATTGCGCCTGGGCCTGCTGGTGCTCACCGTCCTGTGGCTTCTCGGATGCGCCGGCTACGCTGCACAGATTCTCTGGAGAGTTTAAAGAACATGGCTGCAATCAAGACTTCCTTGCCGCGTCGGCGCTTCGACGTGGTGATCGTGGGCGCGGGCGGCTCGGGCATGCGCGCGTCGCTGCAGCTCGCGCG
>NZ_JALQDQ010000069.1:0-865 GCF_023631105.1 Caballeronia sp. AZ10_KS36
TGCGTGCTCTCGCTGTGCTGCGTGCGCTGCGCGGTGAGCTTCACGACGGACTGCGTGTAGTCGTAGTCCACCAGCGACACCTTGCCGGTGGTGATGCGACGCGTCACATTGAACGCGTGGATATGCTCTTCGTCGATGCGCTGGCCGCCGCGATCGAGATAGCGCACCGTTTGATACGCCGGCCCATGCTGCTTGAACGACCCGGGCGAGTCGCACAACACGAGTGTCGCGTCGTCATAGAAGTACGTGATGCCCCATTCCTGCCAGAGCCGGTCGAGGAAGGCGTAATCCGACTCCCACCACTGTCGCTGATAGTCGCGCGCCGGATAGCCGCGTTTGCCGAGAAACGGTCCGCTCAACCGAAACTCGAACGGAATGCTCAGCCGGTTGAGAATCTCCGTCGAAATCTGCTTGATATCGCGGTTTTGGTACGTTCGGCTATCGCGGTTGAGCGACGCGATCCAAAGCCGCGGGCGCAGCTTGAAGCGATAAAACGCGCGCCGTTCGTCCGCGCCGATGGCTTGCGCTTCGGCGATCACGCCGGTGATCTTGCGCACATCTGCGCCGATGTTGAGCATCGAGGCACGCGTGGCGCCTTGTACCCACGTGCCCTTGCCCTCTATGGCAATGCTGAGCGTAACCTCTTTGCCGGCGAGTTCGTCCAGATCGACCAGTGCCTGCGCCTGCTGTACGGGCAGGTGGGCATCCTCTACAGTGCTGAGCTCGATGTCGTATTCATAGAGCTTCCCGAGTTCCTCGTTGCCTTTCACACGCGAGACGACCAGCAACGGCTCATCGAGCCACTGCGGCAGCGCGCGGCCCGACAAGGCGAGCGTGCGCGGCTGATCGAACCAACTCATGCTGC
>NZ_JALQDQ010000070.1:0-815 GCF_023631105.1 Caballeronia sp. AZ10_KS36
ACGCGCTCGGCCAATTCCGCGATCTTGCCGACGCCCTCTTCCAGGAGCTTCGAGGTGCGGAACACGCCCGCGTGCGATTGCATCGTCGCGCGGATGTCGTTGGCGATGTGCTGCGTGTATTCGCCCGAGGTCGACTTCTCCAGCACCGCGAGGCGTTCCATCGCGAAGTCGGCGGCATCGGCCGGCAGCGGCTTGTGCTCCTTCATCTCGGTCGCGTGCTTGATGATGTGATTGCCCGCCGCGCGGCCGAACACGACGAGGTCGAGCAGCGAGTTCGTGCCGAGACGGTTCGCGCCGTGCACCGACACGCACGAGCATTCGCCCACTGCATAGAAGCCGTTGACCGGATCGTCGTAGCCCTTGGCCGTGCCGACCACTTGCCCGTGCATGTTCGTCGGAATCCCGCCCATCTGATAGTGGATGGTCGGCACCACGGGAATCGGCTCTTTGATGCAGTCCACGTTGGCGAACTTGAGCGCGATCTCGCGAATCGACGGCAGACGCTTCATGATCGTCTCCGCGCCGATGTGTGACAGGTCCAGCAGCACGTGATCCTTGTTCGGACCGACGCCGCGACCTTCCTTGATCTCCTGATCCATCGAACGCGAAACGAAGTCGCGCGGCGCGAGGTCCTTGAGCGTCGGCGCGTAGCGTTCCATGAAGCGGTCGCCGTTCGCGTTACGCAAGATGCCGCCTTCGCCGCGCACGCCTTCGGTGATCAGCACGCCCGCGCCCGCCACGCCCGTCGGGTGGAACTGCCAGAACTCCATGTCCTGCAGCGCGATGCCCGAGCGCGCGGCCATGCCGAGACCATC
>NZ_JALQDQ010000071.1:0-555 GCF_023631105.1 Caballeronia sp. AZ10_KS36
GTGTTCTTCGACATCGGTACGGCGACCGATACGTGGCACGAGCGCGTGTTCCAGCCGGGCGTGGGCGTCGGCGCGCGGTGGCGCAGCCCGGTCGGGCCGGTCAACGTGGACGTCGCATACGGCCTGAAGAACAAGAGCATCAAGCCGTATCTGACGCTCGGCATCGCGTTCTGAGCACGCCATGAGCGATCTTCCCGACAACGAACGCATGACGGAACCCGACGCGCAAGCAGGCGGCAATGGCAATGGCGACGCGCCGCAAACTCCGAAAACGCCGCCGCGCCGCAGCGGCGGTCGGCGCGCGCTGCGCTGGCTCGCGGCACTGGTGCTCGTCGTTCTGATCATCGTCGTGCTGGCGCTGGGCACGGTCTTTTTCGCGCTCACGACCGAGCCGGGCACGCGCTATCTGTGGCAGGCGGCGACCTCGCTGCTCGGCGGCCGGCTCACCGGCAAGCTGGACGGCGGCGCGGTCGCCACTGGCCTGCAATTGCGCGATGTCCACTGGAAGAGTCTCGACGGGAAGGGCACCGATATCGCCGTCGACAGCGTGTCGGG
>NZ_JALQDQ010000072.1:0-518 GCF_023631105.1 Caballeronia sp. AZ10_KS36
TAGCTGTAAGCGCCCTGAATGTGAAAGCCCGTGTCCGTGGCATAGCCGACGCCGTAGCGCACGCTGTTGTACGGATATTCGCTCACCTTGATGTGCAGCGGCGTCTCGATGGGCTTCGTGACGTCGTTGCTCGCGTCGATCGCGACGCTCGCGTAATACGGCGTGTTCTGCACCTGCCGCTGCAGCTCGTTCACGCGGGCGATGTCGTAGATCTCGCCTTCGTGGATCGGATTCACGTTCTCGATGATCTTCTGCGGATAACGCTTCGTGCCGCTGATGTCGAGCTTGCCGAAGGTGAAGGTCGGACCGCTGTCGAACGTGACCGAGAGATCCGCCATCTGAGTGCGCGGATTGATGCGCGCCTGCGAGCGCACGATGCGCGCGCCGAGATAGCGGCGCGATTGCAGCGCGCGCAGCGCCGCGCTCTTTGCGTCGTCCCACGCGTGCTGCGAGAAGGCGTCGCCTTCGTTGACCGAAAACGCGAACCGCGCGGCGTTTTCCTGCGCGCGGTCTTCTGT
>NZ_JALQDQ010000073.1:0-513 GCF_023631105.1 Caballeronia sp. AZ10_KS36
CCCCGGCATGACGATCAACAAGGTCTGCGGCTCCGGACTCAAGGCAGTGATGCTCGCGGCCAACGCGATCATCGCGGGCGATTCGGAGATCATCGTCGCGGGCGGGCAGGAGAACATGAGCGCGGCGCCGCACGTGCTGCCCGGCTCGCGCGACGGCTTCCGCATGGGCGACGCGAAGCTGATCGACTCGATGATCGTCGATGGCCTGTGGGACGTTTATAACAACTATCACATGGGCACGACGGCGGAAAACGTCGCGAAGGAATACGGCATCACGCGCGAAGCGCAGGACGCGTTTGCGGCCTTGTCGCAGAACAAGGCGGAAGCCGCGCAGAAGTCGGGCCGCTTCAACGACGAGATCGTGCCGGTTTCGATTCCGCAGCGCAAAGGCGAGCCGATCCAGTTCGCGACCGACGAGTTCGTGCGCCACGGCGTCACCGCCGAAGCGCTCGCGGGACTGAAACCCGCGTTTTCGAAGGAAGGCACGGTGACGGCGGCGAACGCATCGGGCAT
>NZ_JALQDQ010000074.1:0-482 GCF_023631105.1 Caballeronia sp. AZ10_KS36
TCGACGAAGAAGTGCGTCTTGGCCGCGACGTTCTGCTGATACAGCGTGTGCAGCAACGCGTGACCCGTGCGGTCAGCAGCCGCGCACGCGCGTTGCACGGGCTTCTCGCCGTAGTTGGCGGTGTGGCCGCCGAACGGACGCTGATAGATGGTGCCGTCCGGATTGCGGTCGAACGGCATGCCCATGTGTTCCAGCTCGTAGACCGCATTGGGCGCTTCGCGGCACATGAACTCGATCGCGTCCTGGTCGCCGAGCCAGTCGGAGCCCTTGATCGTGTCGTAGAAGTGGTAGTGCCAGTTGTCCTCGCTCATGTTGCCGAGCGACGCGCCGATGCCGCCTTGCGCGGCCACGGTATGCGAGCGCGTCGGGAATACCTTGGAGAGCACCGCGACGGACAGGCCCGCGCGCGCGAGCTGCAGCGACGCGCGCATGCCCGAGCCGCCCGCGCCCACGATCACCACGTCGAAGCGCCGACGCGGCAA
>NZ_JALQDQ010000075.1:0-481 GCF_023631105.1 Caballeronia sp. AZ10_KS36
ATCAAGATTTCGCAGTGACGGCGGCGGGAAACGTCAGCTTTGCGGCGGCGCGCTCATTCTTCGCGAGTGTCATGAATGGCGTCGCCCTGTTCGTGCGGAAGGCCGGAATGATGCTCGTTGCCGCGTCGGGAAAAATCCGTATCGAGGCTCAGAGTGACGGCATCGACGTGGTCGCGACGAAGGATGTTCATATATCGAGCGAGGACGGCTGGATCAACCTGACCGCCATGAAGGGCATACGCTTCAACGGTGCGGGAACGACTTTGGAACTGAGCGCGGCGGGATTGCTCGGCGCTACGAACGGTCAGTTCCTCGTCCACGCCGCCGACCATCAGACCGAGGGCCCGCAATCCACGCCCCTCATGTTCCCGCGGAAGGCGTACGCCGACACATCGTCGCTGTCGCATCTGTATCACGACGACGAACCGGTTCAGGGCGCGAAGTTCCAGATTCACTACGACGATGGCAAACGCTATGGCGG
>NZ_JALQDQ010000076.1:0-403 GCF_023631105.1 Caballeronia sp. AZ10_KS36
ATCGACGCGTGACTGTGAAGGCCGGAGAACCTATGCCTGGGCCTGAGCGTGGCAAAACGGGCGCGGTGATCTGGTATCTCGAATTGAAGGATTAATCAAGCGAATAGCGGACCGGGATCTGCTGCTGCATTCACGGACGAAGCCCGCGCGCGCTAGTGCCATGCACAGCGGCTTGGGCCTGCAACCGTGCCTGCCATCGCTCTTGCGGGCGCAACGTCACGAACGGTCAGTTCCTCGTTCACGCCGCCGACCATCAGACCGAGGGCCCGCAATCCACGCCCCTCATGTTCCCGCGGAAGGCGTACGTCGACACATCGTCGCTGTCTCATCTGTATCACGACGACGAACCGGTTCAGGGCGCGAAGTTCCAGATTCACTACGACGATGGCAAACGCTATGGCGG
>NZ_JALQDQ010000077.1:0-347 GCF_023631105.1 Caballeronia sp. AZ10_KS36
CTATAACCGCGCACCGAATTCGCGCCGCCCGCGCGAAACAGCAGCGACGCCGGCACGCCGCTCGACGGCCCGGTCGTGAACACGCCGCCGAACTCGGCGCGAAACACCAGCAGATCGTTCTTGCCGAGCGGCAGGTACTGCTGCGCATTCGTGTAGAGGCGCGCGAATGTCTGATCGGTCATGACGTTTTTCACGGCGAAGCCTGCTTCCGCCCGGATCACGTTGCCGCGGCGCGGGAACAGCGGATCGTCGACGTCGCGGCGCACCCATGTCCACGCGGGCACGAGCGCGCGCGCGGTCGACGGGTTCGGCTCGTTCTGCGTGAGACGGTCGTCGTAAAAGGTCAG
>NZ_JALQDQ010000078.1:0-324 GCF_023631105.1 Caballeronia sp. AZ10_KS36
GGACCGCCGCCGCGCGTGATCGAGGCCCGCGTGAACGGCACGCTCGCCGCCTCGGGCATGCTCGCGCCGACGCTCACGACGAAAGCCACGTTCAAGCTGAACGACAGCACATACGACAACCTGCCGCTCACCGGCGCGGGCACGGTGCAGGTGGCGGGCATGCGCATCCTGCCTAGCACGGCACAGCTTTCGATTGCGGGCAACGATGTCAACTTGAACGGCAGTTTCGGCGCGCCCGGCGACCGGCTGCGCTTTCGCGTCGATGCGCCGCAGCTGGAGCGGCTCGGCTTCGGCATCGCGGGCACCGTGAAGGCGGACGGCGAT
>NZ_JALQDQ010000079.1:0-324 GCF_023631105.1 Caballeronia sp. AZ10_KS36
GGACCGCCGCCGCGCGTGATCGAGGCCCGCGTGAACGGCACGCTCGCCGCCTCGGGCATGCTCGCGCCGACGCTCACCACGAAAGCCACGTTCAAGCTGAACGACAGCACATACGACAACCTGCCGCTCACCGGCGCGGGCACGGTGCAGGTCGCGGGCATGCGCATCCTGCCTAGCACGGCACAGCTTTCGATTGCGGGCAACGATGTCGACTTGAACGGCAGTTTCGGCGCGCCGGGCGACCGGTTGCGCTTTCGCGTCGATGCGCCGCAGCTGGAGCGGCTCGGCTTCGGCATCGCGGGCACCGTGAAGGCGGACGGCGAT
>NZ_JALQDQ010000080.1:0-317 GCF_023631105.1 Caballeronia sp. AZ10_KS36
CCGCCCGTGATCGTCGCGTTCTTCAGAAGCCGCACGTTCAGATCCGCGATGCGCTGCGCCGACGCGTCGAGCCGCACATTCGCCCGCGCGTCGATGAGCGGCAGCAGCTTCTTGTCGATGGAACCGGGCTTCGCGTTGACGATCGACACCGGCCCGCTCACCACGAAGGTTTTCGCGTCCGGCTCAGGCTTCACTTCGGCGCGCACGGCGAGATCGGCGGCGGGCGCCCCCGCGCTGAACGCCTGCGGATTGATGTGATCGGCGGTGACGATGGCGAGCTTGAGCGGCACGTCGGCGAAAGGCGTCGCTTCGACGTG
>NZ_JALQDQ010000081.1:0-299 GCF_023631105.1 Caballeronia sp. AZ10_KS36
GCCCAGGTGGCGGAATTGGTAGACGCACTAGGTTCAGGTCCTAGCGGTGGCAACACCGTGGAGGTTCGAGTCCTCTCTTGGGCACCAGATGTCAGGAAACGCCACCTTCGGGTGGCGTTTTCTTTTTATGCGGAGACCGTGTTTTTCGGCTCCTGCCAGTCGTGAAGCGCAGTTGACACGGCTCGGCTTCCCGCTAGAATAGCGGGCTTGCTGTACCCCTTGGCCCAGGTGGCGGAATTGGTAGACGCACTAGGTTCAGGTCCTAGCGGTGGCAACACCGTGGAGGTTCGAGTCCTCTC
>NZ_JALQDQ010000082.1:0-272 GCF_023631105.1 Caballeronia sp. AZ10_KS36
TTACATAACAGAGTAAAAATAAAATGTACAACAACAACTGTTTTTATCGAAACAAAAGTATTGGCACGCTTAAAAATCTTGCTTTATTCCTTAGGGATTTTCATATGTCTGTGATTGTCAACGATATACATTTGCCTTTATTCAGTCACATATTTTCAAAAGAAAACATTACAAAGTATAAAATGAGTTGCAGAATTCAAGAAACGACTGTTGCCGAACGAAAAATAATAAATTTATTTAAACAAAAATATTCGTATTCCGCTGTTGGGAAT
>NZ_JALQDQ010000083.1:0-269 GCF_023631105.1 Caballeronia sp. AZ10_KS36
GGCAAGCCGCTCTTCGCGCACGAACTCGATGACCGCATCGGCTGATTGCGTCGACGTGCGCGCGGCTTTGGGGTCGTAGTCGAGCACGGGATCGATGATCGCCGCCGCCGAACCGGCCTTCGCGTAGACGACATACGTCATCGTGCCGGTGTTGATATCGAAGAAAGGCTGAATGATGGGTTGCACGCTGATTCCCCCGGCTGCCGTGCGGCGCGTCGACTCGCGTCGTGCTCTCGTCGCCCTGATCGATTGGGCGTGTTTGTCAGGAT
>NZ_JALQDQ010000084.1:0-267 GCF_023631105.1 Caballeronia sp. AZ10_KS36
GCGATGATCCGCGCTCTAATGCTGTCCAACCAACAGTAACACCAACACACATCAGACCTTCTCAGGCTCCCTCACGGGGGCCTTTTTCTATTGAGGCAATCGAATGAGTCGAAACGGCAGCGGCACTTATAGCGTCGCCAATACGTTCGTGGCAGGAACCACGATCACGGCGTCCGACCATAACGAAAACTGGTCGGATATCGCCGCCGAAATCACCAATTCGGTTGCGGTAGATGGTCAATCCACCATGACCGGACAGCTTAAAGT
>NZ_JALQDQ010000085.1:0-266 GCF_023631105.1 Caballeronia sp. AZ10_KS36
GCTAAGGGATGTTTGCGCAAAGGCACCACGTGTTGCAGGTACGGCGCTCAACGAGACGATCGATCCAAGCCTTTCCAAGCGGCTCGATACGCCCGGTTTTCTGGACATCTATCCGCAACTCTGCGCACAGCTTCGCAGGCTGCCAGTTGGTCAATGAGCAAGCAGTCGATCGATCAGTAATCCGATCAATTGGCGATCCCAGCGTCAGGGCTGTCGCCTATTCGGTTTGATCGACGGGAGACCGTAATGAGCGTACCGTCCACACC
>NZ_JALQDQ010000086.1:0-262 GCF_023631105.1 Caballeronia sp. AZ10_KS36
GCGCGCGGCCGACGCGTACATCGACACCGAGGCGATCCGACTCACCACGTGGCAGGCGGTGTGGCGGCTCTCGGAGGGTCTCCCCGCCACGGCCGAGGTCGCCGTTGCGAAGTTCTGGGCGGCCGAGGGCGGCCAGGGGGTCGTGCACGCCGCGCAGCACCTCCACGGCGGGATGGGCGTCGACAAGGACTACCCGCTGCACCGGTACTTCCTGCTGGCGAAGAAGCTCGAGCTGACCCTGGGCGGGGCCACGCCGCAGCTC
>NZ_JALQDQ010000087.1:0-259 GCF_023631105.1 Caballeronia sp. AZ10_KS36
GAAATGACGCACACAGCACGCCGCATTGCCTTTGCAGTTAGCAAGGGAATCTTGAAAGGCTGGAATGATGTTCGCGCATATGCCGATGACTCAAACATGGCTGTAATCACCCCGTTTCACAACAACGGAATTCAATTCAACAAAGCATTTGTAGACATGAAAACCGGCGAATTCTGCTTTGTAAATCTGCGCGGCTATGGCAGCTTTGCACTGGCCGAGAAAATGGGTGTACGCGGTGTTGCAAAATTCAGTGGTACAG
>NZ_JALQDQ010000088.1:0-257 GCF_023631105.1 Caballeronia sp. AZ10_KS36
GTCCGGCGAGTGCCAGCGCGTCACGCGCGCCTTAGGCACCCAGCGCAGCATCTGCTCGAGCCCGCCGACGGGTGCGAACGAGTCGTTCGGCAGTGAGATCGCGAGCACCTGCCCGCCATAGGCCCCCAACGCCGCCTCGTAGTCGATCTGAGCCCCCGACGGACGCACGCGCCCGGTACGCGCCATCCGCGACCAGTCCTGCACGAGCACCCGCGATTGGCGCCCCCAGAACTTCAGCCGGTCGCCCGGCCAGTACC
>NZ_JALQDQ010000089.1:0-253 GCF_023631105.1 Caballeronia sp. AZ10_KS36
GCGCTGGTGCCGCGCGACATCTTCATGGGCGCGGCCGATCTCGCCGTGACGAGCGCGACGCTGCGCAGCGAAAACGCGAAGCTCGCCAACAAGAATCTGGAACTGTCCGTGAAGGCCGGCGATGCGGCGCAGCTCGCCATCGAAAACGCGCATCTGCGCGCGCTGCTCAATCTCCAATCGCGCGCCACCACCGACGAAACGCCCGCCGAAATTCAGTACGACACGCGCGATCCGTTTACGCAGAAAGTCGTGA
>NZ_JALQDQ010000090.1:0-248 GCF_023631105.1 Caballeronia sp. AZ10_KS36
GAAAATGTCCAATTTAATGATGGATCTTGAATACGTGAGAGCCTACATAGATGACCTATTAGTGACTACTAAAGGATCATTTGAAGATCACCTTCAGAAACTTGAAAGAGTACTGAACCGGTTAGAGGATGCAGGACTGAAGGTCAATGCGTCTAAGTCTTTCTTCGCTAAAGAAGGATTAGAATACTTAGGTTACTGGATATCCAGAGACGGAATCCAACCCCTGACAGCTAAGGTGGAGGCAATAG
>NZ_JALQDQ010000091.1:0-247 GCF_023631105.1 Caballeronia sp. AZ10_KS36
GCGGGAGTAGCTCAGTTGGTAGAGCGCAACCTTGCCAAGGTTGAGGTCGCGAGTTCGAGACTCGTCTCCCGCTCCAGGTTTTGAACTTTCCGGTGCAGGCAGCGCATGAGCGAAGCGGTACTGGAAACGGCAGCATCAGATACGAAGCAGTAAAGCAGCGCAGGATCTACGCGGGAGTAGCTCAGTTGGTAGAGCGCAACCTTGCCAAGGTTGAGGTCGCGAGTTCGAGACTCGTCTCCCGCTCCAG
>NZ_JALQDQ010000092.1:0-246 GCF_023631105.1 Caballeronia sp. AZ10_KS36
AGACCGGGCCGATCGAGAGCCGACGAGCTTGCCGGATGAACGCATCCCCCATTTGAAAGAGAAGATCCAGAGTCTCAAGGCGCAAGTGCAGAAGCTCGGCGAGATTGAAGTGCGAATGCGCGCGGCGCCCGATGGCCAAATCTCGCTAACGGATCCGGACGCTCGCTCAATGGCGACCAGTGGGCGCGGCACGGGAATGGTCGGCTATAACGTACAAACGGCTGTAGACCTTAAGAACCACATGAT
>NZ_JALQDQ010000093.1:0-229 GCF_023631105.1 Caballeronia sp. AZ10_KS36
CACCAAGGATGAACGCCGCGTGCCGACACCGCTCGTCGAGTTCAAGCCGGTGCTCAACGTCTCCCAGGCGTGGAAGGCGAGCGTCGGCAAGGCAGGCCGCTATCTGTTCGCGCCGGTTGCCGTGGGCGACGCAATTTTTGCCGCAGGCGAGAACGGCTCGGTCGTGAAGATCGACGCGAAAACGGGTCAGGATGTCTGGCGCATCAAGCTCAAGGACGATCTGTCGGCG